>JAUVLE010000183.1 GCA_030595905.1 Candidatus Cloacimonadota bacterium
GATGAACGTGAATTCCTTCGCTGCGAAGGCTATCTGAAGTGGACATTTTGAAACATAATGGTTTGAAAGCAGTTTCATTGAAAATTTCTTCAATTTGTCGGTTTATTTACAATAATCCCTAGTAATTTTTTATTGAAATTAACATCCTGTAAGGTTCAATCTATAAGTGAATCGGAAAATCTGATTAATAAAATAAGTTTTGAATTTCTAATTTTGGTAATTGCTATTTAATCAAAAGAATTTCTCAATGCTTGCGTTGGTGGTTCCATATTTTCTCCCCTGATTTAGGGGAGATGTCATTCGGTGAATGACAGAGGGGTTAAATATTGAAAATTCGTGTTTAAGCTTGCTTAAATAAAAAATACTCCTTGGCTTGCCAAGCCATAGTCTTGACGACGGCTGGTGATCTATTATAAAAATGGTAGAGCCTGCCAAAGGCTGGCATTAATTTTTGTATTTTCAATTTTCAATTTTCAATTTTCAATTTTCAATTTTTAATTAACAAATGGTACCCCCGGCGCGATTCGAACGCACGGCCTTTTCCTTAGGAGGGAACTGCTCTATCCTGCTGAGCTACGGGGGCACTCTATTACACCGGCGAGCAAAATTTTTCTATGCTTTTGGTGTCAAGAAAATGATATGATTTGACAAAAACTGAAACAAATAGAATTTTCCCGAAATGAAAAAAAGGAAGTAATATGTTAGATTTAATAAAGATCAGAAAAGAGATGCATAGAATACCGGAACTGGCTTTTGAAGAATTTAAAACAAAAGAATATTTAATGAATATTTTAAAAACGTTCAAAGATATCGAAATACATACATTCGATTTCCCCGGTATTTTAGTGGAATATTCACATGGCAAAGGCGAATACACGCTCTTTCGTTCGGATATGGATGCACTTCCCATAAAAGAAGAAACCGGTTGTGATTTTGCCTCGGAGCACCCTGGAAAAATGCACGCCTGCGGACATGATATGCACATGACCATCCTCATCGGATTGATAGAAAGAGTTGTTGGGGAAAATCCGGATCAGAATTTTTTATTTTTATTCCAACCGGCAGAAGAAGGAAAAGGCGGTGCAAAACGAATTCTTGAAACAGGTGTTCTCGATAGATATAATATTTCCGCAGCTTATGCACTGCACGTGAAAGGAGATATTCCTGTGGGAACGGTTTCATCCAAATCAGGAATATTCTTTGCCAATACCGAAGAAGTCGATGTGATCTTTAATGGCAGAAGTGCTCATGTAGCTCTTGCAGAAAAAGGGATAGATGCACTCGATGCAGGCTTTGAATTCTATCGGATGGTTAACGAACAAATTAAAGTAAATTTCCCGGACCGGAAAAATATCCTCTGCAAATTTGGGAAAATGGAAGCAGGAAGTGTGCGTAATGCTGTGGCGGCAGATTGCATCCTGGAAGGAACTCTCCGCGCTTTGGAAACAGAAGACCTGAAAAAAATCGAAAGGATAATTAAAGATTGTGTCCAAATAGTTTCGGAAATGATCGGCATTCAATGGAAAGTGAATATTTTTAATTTTTATACTTCGGTTATCAACGATGAAGTTCTTTTTAAAAAGCTCTTATCACGGCTTGGGAATATCAAGTTCGAACCGGCAAAAATCATGATGGGCGGCGAAGATTTTGGGTTCTTTGCAAAGAAATATAAAGGACTTCTGATACTTCTTGGCGCAAACCAGGGGGAAGAGCAGGATCTGCATTCTTCAGGATTTCTACCGAATGAAAATGCTGTCGAGGTGGGAGTTGAATTATTCTGGAGCTTAATAAAATAAATTCAGTTCATTCAAAAAGGTTAACAAACATAAAGTTCATTCAAAAAAGGTTAACAAACATAAAGTTCATTAACCATCTAAAATATGTAAATTCATAATCCGACTCGGGTTTTCCAAACTCGAGTCGAGTTATGATCAATTACAGGTCATCATCATCCAGATCGATATCATCAAGATCATCATCGTCAACGTCATCACGCATCCAATCCGGGCAGAATGCAACGTTCTCGGTCTTATCCCAGCCATCCACGTTTTTCAATCCGAAACGTTCGAGTATATCTGCTTCCCACAATGAATATCGAACCTTATCGTCTGCAACTTCATAAACAAGAACAGGTTTATGATATTTTCTCAAACTGAAATCGGTATCACTCAATTCAAAAAACTCTTTTATCCTTTTTATATCTCGTTCTGCAATCATCATTATCAACCCCTTAATAAAATCCAGATTTTGTTGACCTATTTCCAACACAAAATTTACTCGTTCACAAAAGTTAGGTAGCAGGGAAATGTCAAATAAATTAAGAATTATTTTAAATTTAACAGTCGGATTGTTTTTTATTATACTTACCGGACTTTTTGCTTTTGAACCTGAAGTTAATAATTTTTCCAATGTTTATCAATATGAATTATATTTATCCTGGCTTGAAAAAGGTGGATTAAAAACCGATTTTCCGGCAGGATTTACTTCCCGGAAAGTAGTTAAAGATTTTATTGATATCAATGGCGAGATCATCCATGTCGAATACGATTGGGAAGATTGGAAAATTTATGATCAACGCGAGGTTCTGCCTTTTGTTCTTTATGCAGAAGATCCCGTAAGAACAAGGCTCTGCATCAGGTATTTAGAAGAATTTATCTACCGTTTGAACTCTAACCGGAACTCTTTTATTTCTGATTTTTTTGATGCCGGGAAAATAGGTCTTCAATATTCAAATTCGGAAGGATCGAGGGCTTTAAATTTAATCTGGGAAGAGCTCGGTCCTCGAAGAATATCCGTCATGCCGATAGAACTCGAAACATCCGGGAACAAGCATATTTTCAATATTCCTTCAAAAGAACTCAATAATATCGTTATCCTGTTTCCGGATTCATTAGAACTTACGGATATCATCCGGGATATAAGGATATTGGAGGAAGAAATATCTTCAACAATTCAGGTGAGTAAACCGGAAATACATAAAATTGATATCGATGAGGAAAAACTTCCAAAGATCGAAGAACTTTCTCTCACCGAGTATTTAAGAAAGTATTCTCACATTTCTCTTCCAAGAGAGTTACTTCATAACAAAATAAAGAATATTCCCGAATTCCTTGAAATAGAATTTCCTTATCATGAACTTATTGAGAACGATGATATTTTCTTTCTGACAAAAGAACCGTATCAAAAAAATATTTACTGCGATATTAAACTAAAAAGCGTTCAAACCCGGGATGGAATAAATATTTTGCCGGAATCAAAAAATGTGATAAGAGATAAGATGTTTTTTCTGACAAGTAAGGAAATCTTAGATCTTTCTGCTCTTACTCCGGAAGAAATTAATAGTATCACTCCCTATATTCCGCAGTTGATCTATGAACATCGTGCTATGGGTACACGGCTTCTTAATTTCCTGCTGATACATGATAATGTTCCCACAACTCTTATCGTCAGAAGCGATAAGCGCGAGATCTACGAAATCGATTCTTATGCCGACCTGCTGATGTTATTGAACAATTATTGGAAAAACAGGCTGATTTTCTTCAGCATCAATGATGTTAAAAAGATCGAAGGATGCGTTGAATTCAAAGGATACCTGGTTGCCGGCGATCCCAAAGGCAATGATTGTGATATGGCGGAAATATTGTTTCACTTAGATAAAGAATTCAAGATCGATCTGATAATGATGATCCTGCATCCGGGAATAAAAAATGAAGTAGGGAAAGGATAATGAAAATATTTGAAACACACGCTCATATGGATTTTCCACAATTCAACAAAGATAGAGATGATATTCTGGAAAAATGTTTTGATTCCGGGGTGGAATATATGCTCAATATTGGTGTCGATAAAAGATCGTGTGAAGCAAGCATCGAATTAGCAGAAAAATATGCACAAATATTTGCAGCAGTCGGTTTTCATCCACACGATGCAAAAGATTTTGATGAAGACTTGATATCAAGATTGGCAAAGCATAAAAAAGTGGTTGCTATCGGTGAGATCGGATTGGATTTCTTCAGGAACCTCTCTCCTGTTGAAGTCCAGAAAGTTGTCTTTCAGAAGCAGGTCGAGATAGCATTGGAACTAAATCTTCCCGTCATTGTTCACGACAGGAATGCTCATGATGAATGCTTTGATATTCTACAAAAATATAAACCACAGAAAGTTGTTTTTCACTGTTTTTCCGATGATGAAATATTTGCAGAAAAAGTATTAAACAAGGGATGGTTTATCTCTTTCACAGGTTCGATAACCTATAAGAACAGTTCGATGGAAAATGTAGTCAGGATGGTTCCGAAAGATAAATTCTTTATCGAAACAGATTCTCCGTATTTATCGCCTGTTCCTTTAAGAGGAAAAAGAAATTCACCGCTCAACTTGCGATATATTATCGAAAAAATCGCTGAAATAAAAAGAATAACGCCGAAGCAAGTGGCTGAGATTTCGTTCAATAATGCTGTAAAGTTCTTTTTAACTGATAAATAAATTACAATTAGAAAAAAAACTTGTAAGAAAAAATCTGTTAAATAATTTTGCACCAAATTATTTATGGAGGATAGAAATGGCAGTAGTAATTAATAAGGAAACCTGTATTGGATGCGCAGCCTGCATAGATACATGCCCAACCGAAGCTCTTAGTATGGTCGATGAAAAGGCTGTTTGCGATGCAGAAAAATGCGTCGATTGCAGCGCTTGTATCGATGCTTGCCCTGTAGAAGCGATTTCTGCATAATTATAGAACATCTAAAAAATGCCTTAAAAGCCGGCTGTCCTGCCGGCTTTTGTTTTTCTGTATAAATATAACCTAAACATAATCTTTTATTGACAGAATAAATAAGAAAATAATTTTTCGCCATATTTTTCATATTTATCTTTTTTAGATTCATCTGTTATGTTTTTTTCAAGAATTACGTCTTAAAAAGAAAAAGAGGATAATATGGAAAAATATAATCAGGTTCTGGATATTGGGAACACACATATTGTAATGGGAATTTATTCTGAAAATGGATTAATCCGTTCCTGGCGTTTAACAACAGATAAATCTAAAACAGAAGACGAATATTTTAGTGTTATCAAACCTTTACTTTCCGAGAACTCAATTAATATTAAAAATATTGTAAGTATTGCTATAAGTTCGGTTGTACCGAATCTCACGAGAGTTTTTGAACACTTAATCCAAAAATATTTTTTCTGCTCTCCCATTATAGTTAATTCCGGCTGCGGACTTGGCTTGAAATTTCCCATGAAAGACCCGGGATTTATCGGAGCAGACCTTGTTGTTAATGCTTTTGCAGCAAAAGAGAAATATAAAACCAACTGTATTATTTTTGATTTTGGAACAGCTACCACTATCCAGTTAGTAGGAGCAGATGGTTTTTTCTATGGAACCATTATTTATCCCGGTGTCATCACTTCTGCAAAAAATCTGTTTGAAACAACATCACAACTTTCCAACATAAAGTTTCAAAAACCTGAAAATATTTTGGGAACAACAACCAGAGATGCTTTGCTTTCCGGAATTATAACCGGAAATACATTTATGCTGGATGGCTTTATCGGGTCGATTAGGAAAGAGTATAAACATCTCGGTAAAATTAAGGTCATAGCAACCGGTGGTATTGCCGATCTTGTATGTGAGAATTCAAAAGAAGTCGATATAATCGATAAACATTTAACCCTCGATGGGCTTAACCTGATCTGTCAGAAACATTTAAATGAATAAATTTTTTATAGTACTTGTTTCGATCTTATTTTTTTACTCATTGGTTTTTGCCGAAACCTTTACGCCGGAATACTATATGGAAGGTTTTGCACC
>JAUVLE010000199.1 GCA_030595905.1 Candidatus Cloacimonadota bacterium
CATAAAAAACAGTATTATCCAACCATTCATCATCGCTATTTACATTCCACATGGAAGCGCCTTCATCCTCGAAATTACCGAACCACACGATCTCTCTTCCAGTCCTGAATTCATATTCACCTTGCGGGAAGATAGAATTTATGCAGGAAATATTTCCAATTCGCGGAAGATGTAATATTTCTGAGACCCAATGATCATCTATTTCTTCAAAAACCAATTGCTGCTGATACTGTTCGTTGTTCACTAACATTGTAAGAGTATCTGTTATAACTGTTGCCGATATTTCATCCCGATCTACATAAAGATATGTGTTTTGCTCTTTTGACTTCATTGCGATGTAATCCAGCAGGTGAATTCCAAGTTCTCCTTCTGCCGGCTTTGGAATGTAATCATCGATGTATATTGGAGTAATCGAATACTCGTAAAATCCATTCTGGTTTATTTTTGTATTCAGGATCATAGACGGGAATGTTTCAAAATAGTTCAGATCGAAAGCAAAATTTCCGAGTGAATGAACGATGAGTTTGCCATTATAGATCTCAACTCCCTGTATCACATGCGGATGATGACAGATCACCAGGTCTGCTCCGGAATCTATAAAATGATGCCTGATCTCGATATCCCACATGTGGGGAATATCGATGCGTGGTGTGTAATCCTCATCTTCGGCAAAATCCTTTTCATCCCAACCTGCAAAGATGCTTGCATGATCATAATTTGCACCCGGTGCTGTGGAATATTCACTTCCCGAGTGAGCTTCGATAACAATAACATCTGCATAATCTTCCACAGCCTGAATCTGCTGCATCACATAAAATGGCGTCATATAAGCGAAGCCCGGTTTGTTATAACCTGCATTTAAATATGGCTGACAATTATTATATTGTCCTGTTCTGTCACAAGAAGCCAGGAAGGCAATGTTCACGCCTGATCTTGAATAAAACACCGGCAGATATGCTTCATAAGAATCTGCTCCTGCACCGGAAAACACAATTCCGGCTTCTTCAAGTACAGATTGAGTTTCCTGCATTCCTTCCAGCATATAGTCGATAATATGATTATTCGCAAGAGTTACAATATCTATTCCGGCAAAAACAAGTCCTGCAACATTTTCCGGATTTCCTTTAAAATATACTCCTTTTGTAGGATGGTGGATTGTATGTGTAGTAAGAGGACACTCAAGATTGGCAACAGTAATATCCGCTGCATTTCCCAGAACCGAAAGAGTCGGTTCAAAAATAGCTTCAACACCCAGATTTGGAATGATACTTTGTTCATACCCGCGTGCCAGCATAATATCACCAGCGAAATTCATGGTCAGCGGAAAGGAAGTAGTTCCTTCATCCACTTCGATATGACATACAGCCTGACCCCAAAGATCAGTATCGTCCACAACTTCCAGAAAAACCGTATATTCGTGGTCATCTTCCACTATGAATATGTGAAAAGGATTCTGCATTGTGCTGGTGGAATCATCGCCGAAATTCCAGAAGAAAAGATGTTCATCGCTATCCGGGTCGGTTACTTCACCAAAGAATTGAACATCTACACTACGGTCTCCGTTCTGTCTGCGATAGATTTGTCCAATATTGTAGCTTATCTCTACTTCCGGGGGAATCGGCAGATCTTCTGTGATATTTATTATGTCATCAAAATATACAACGCCGCTTCCTGAATCGTTATCATTGACGAAAATGATCCCTGTAATTTCCGGAAGATAATCGAACCATGCATACCAATCGTCAGCAATGGGCAATTGAAAGATGTTCCATTGTTCTTCATCGAATGCACCCTGATAAACCGTAACCCATTCTTCGATATTCAGTTCTTCTGTTCCATCCAGAGAATAGATCATAACATTTTCGTCATCCATTACACCAAAACCGTGGATCTCGCCTTTATCTTCGATGAAAGCAGAAACCTGCCAAATATCACCGGAATCGACAATTACCGGAGTGATCATTTCGATTTTCCAGGTATTGCCGTAAAGTTTAAGAGAATACTGGGAAGAAGGTCCGGCGGTATTAGTTGTGTCCACTTCCCATGCATCCGGTTCGAGATCTTCGCCCGGAAAGGAGATCAGGTTTACACTGCCGCTTTCAAAATTCTCGATTATTTCTTCTCGGGCAGTAGAAAACAAAAGAACAGAACAGGATAGAAATAAAAAGATAATAAAAGATTTATACAATTTCATAATTCCTCCAAAAACACACTATTTTGCAGAACTCATTTATTTTAACAATAAACACCTTTTTGTATCGATCTGCTTTCCATCGACTTTTAACTGATAAAGATAAATTCCCGAACTTACAGGCAGATTGTTTTCATCTTTGCCGTTCCAGATAATGGAGTAGTGGGAAAGCGACTCCGTCGCTTCTGCATTTACACTGTTAATGCACTCTAAAATTCTAATTTTTTGCCCTTTCAAATTGTAGATTTCTATCTTTGCGTCCTTAGCGTTCTTTGCGGTAAATCTGATCGTAGTTTCCGGATTGAAAGGATTGGGATAATTTCTTAGATTATAATTGAAAACCGCGATTTTTTTGTATTTAATTTCCACTCCTGTATAATCTGTCAGCATATACGCTCCACTATCTGTACAGCAGACTATGTTAATACAATCGATATATGGGTGGTAAGTTATCTTATTGATGTTGAGATTTGGCAGTCCATCATTGAAGAATTCCAATTCATGAGAAACAGGGTCCCAGAGAGCAAAACCTTCGGTTCCGGGATGTTCCCAGCCAACGAAAATATTATCTTCAACATCTAATCCTACAGAACTCATAAATAATGACCAGAATTCTACATTCCAGCTTTCTCCAAAATCATTTGAACTCCACAATCCTGAAGAATTAGAAGGACCCGGGAAAATCCCATATAAAGTTCCATTAGCATGAAACGCTAAATCACTAATAATTGGTGAACCTGGCTGATTCCATGTTACTCCACTATCGTGTGAATAATATATTTCGTTATCTGCAGAAACAACGAAATGGTTTTCAAAATATGCCATTGCAACACAATCTTTCAGGTTGAAATATCCGATTTCCGACCAGGACAAGCCATCGGTAGATTCCCACATGCCATATAAACCACCAGCATAATATGTGTTGTTTATTGTACAATACAGCAGGAAATTTGGAAAAGGAATCCATTCCGCAATATCAAACTGGTGAGTGGATAGATTGAATTTGTAAATCCCATCCGACCAGCTTCCATCCCCAAGTAATACTAAGATATTATTCGGATCAAGACCAACAGTACTCCAGGCTGGTAAACCGGAATAAGGGAATTCAACCCAGTTACCCCCTTCATTAATTAGAATCCCATTGGAACTGCAAAGGATTTCGACCGGAATGTTATAAAAAACAGTGTTAAAGTTATTAACTTGTAAATCTGAAGGACCAACATTCTCCCACATATAAGCAAATGAAAAAGAAGAAAGAAAAATTATCAAAAATAAAATTATCATTTTTTTCATGATTCCCCCTTTCTAAAAATATATTATTTATTTCAATAACAAACACTTCTTAATTGCGATATTTTTATCATCCACTTTCAGTTTGTAGAAGTAAACTCCTGAAGCAACATATTGATTATTATCATTTTTACCATCCCAGATAATTTGATGCAAACCTTGTTCCAATTTTTGATTTACAATTGTTTTAATTTTTTGCCCTTTGATGTTATAAATAATTATTTCTGCGTGCTTTGCGTCTTTGCGAGAGATATTAAAAGAAATTGTAGTAGTAGGATTGAAGGGATTGGGATAGTTTGATAATTGGTAACTGGTCATTGGTAACTGGTCATTGATGATACCCACATAAGGTGGAGCTCCGTATTCATAAGCTCCCATATCAATAATTGCACTTCCATTTCCATCTCCATCCCAGATTCGCAGGTTACCGATTATATCCCATGGTGGTAAATTTAAACCTGTAGTATCAGGTGTTCCAGCATCGATACAGGGAGAATCTACCAAAAGTAAATAAGGATGTTCTCCAGTTCCGACAAATAATGGGTCTGCATCTATGTTGCCTTCCAACCAATTAACCGTGCCATTGTTATTTGTTACTATTCCAGCTTCTCCATCCTGAACATCTGAGTATGAAATTGTTATTGTGTTTGGTATTCCATATTGATCAAAATAAACCTCTTGTGGAGTATCATTCCACAAAATGCAATTAATTAAAGTCGGTGATGAATTCCATAAGCAGTAAATTCCACCGCCATTTTCAGATGCACTATTATACGTTATAATTACATTCAATAAACTTGGGGAAGAATTATATTCACAGTGGATTCCACCACCAAACATATCAGCACTATTACCGATTATCATTACATTCTCTAAATTAGGTGAGGAATTATTCCAACAGCAAATTCCACCACCAAACAAATTGGCATTATTACTTATAACAGTTACATTTTCCAAACTCGGGGAGGAATTATCACAGAATATACCACCAGCCCAATCAGCATTATTAATTTTTATAGTTACATTTTTTAAACTAAGGAAAGAATTAAAGCAGTAAATTCCGCCACCAAACATAGAAGAACTATTATACGTTACTATTAAATTTTCCAAACTCGGGGAGGAATTATTACATAAAATACCGCCACCAACATTTGAAAATCCATTCATAATCGTAAAACCTGTCAAAACTGCAGTTGAATCCTCACCACTTTCAAATGTTACAACACTCCCATTCTGGTTTCCGTCGATAGTTGTCTGTGAAATATAAGTTGTATCCTGAGTAGTTAAGAATAATGAAGCTACAGTTATGTTATTTCCATTGTAGTTGATATTCTCAAAATAAGTTCCAGTATGAACAATAACTGTATCACCGTCAACTGCTACATTAATACCTTCCTGGATAGTTGGCTGGTCGCCTGGCACATTAATTATTGTTGCTGATATTATATTGACGCAGAAAATCAGAAAAACAACAATAAAAACTTTGAATGAAATGTTCATAGTTCACCTCCTGTGAAATACAATTCAAGATTCGGAAATCAACAACTCATTGGCAAGCATTATTTTAACTTGATATA
>JAUVLE010000280.1 GCA_030595905.1 Candidatus Cloacimonadota bacterium
TGCGATATGATGCAATTGATGCAACGAGTTATGCTTATGCAAATATTTTAGCTGTTTCCAATATGGCTCGTATTTTGGGTGAAAGTGATGATGAAAAATACTATGATAATTATGCAGAAAAAACAAAGAATGCTGTGAATTACCTGATTTGGAATTCGGAAGATAAAAGTTATCGAGACAGGCATCCCGATTCAAAATAGCTTTCCAAAAAAATGTGCATTACCACTTTCTATCCGTTCTTTGCAGGGATCGGTACAAAACAAAATCTCGATGTTTTCAGGAAGCATCTTTTAAATCCCGATCAATTCCGGCTTCCGTATCCTGTACCTGCACTTCCCAAAGATGATCCGAATTTTGATCCGACAGGTTTTTGGGAAGGACCATCCTGGCCTGCTGCCACTTCGCATATTCTGGAAGCATTCGCAACATCCTCCAAAACTCTCGACCGTTCCCTGCTTCCCGATGCAGCCGAACTTATCAAACTTGCTGCTGATAAACATCTTCAACCGCGGGCAGATTTCTTTGAACGATACAATCCGATTTCTGGAGAACCGCTCAGTCATTTTCGGGATTATATGCATTCGTGGTGGATAGATATTATTATTCGCCACATTGTCGGTTTTGAACCGCAGGAAGATGGACATATAAAGCTCGATCCGCTTCCAATGGGGCTGGACTATTTTTTGCTGGAGAATGTAAATTATCAGGGAAAGAATATTTCAATCGTCTGGCAGTCACCGGATAAACCGAAAGAATATGAAAACTATTTGGTGGGTTATTCAGTTTTTGTTGACGGAAAACTTATTCATAATGATGAGAAACTTGAGAGATGGATGGAAGAATGAAAAACATCGGAATGTTCAGCTTGCTGATCTTCCGATTGTTTTGGCTAAAATTCTTCAACATTCCGAAGATTCGACAAGCCGAAACATTCGGAAGTTCTAAAGTCCAGTCGAATCTAAATTGTTCCTTTGGTGGTGGAAGAAAAAAATGAAGGTAACCGTTTTAACGGTTTATAAATTAAATGAAAGAAATTGAATTTTTGTATCACGGGCGAAGATTTTTGGAAAACATTTTAAAACCCAGTCAAGCAACCGGAATAGGTTCGGCAAAAAATTCTCTTTGTGCGATCTACGCTTCACAAGATAGGAATTTTGCAATTCCTTTTGCTTTATCGATTATGGCAGATGAGAGTAATAGTTGTGTCTGGGAATTATCATTCGAAGATGGAAACCCAAAGATCATTATTAAAACAGGAAAGCTTGATACTTCCAAAATTGGATATTTGTATAAAGTTCCCAAAGATGCTTTTGAACAAATCGATGATCATCAATGGGTTTCTTACAAACCAGTTAAACCGATAGAATATAAAATTATTGACCCAAAAGATTATTTGCATTGGATTGTGAAATATGAGCAGAGAAATGAAGGTAACCGTTGAAACGGTTATGGTTTAGTGTTGTGGGTTTATTTGCCACCAACTGAAGTTGGTGGTTAATGAGAGGAAACCGGATAAGGATTGTACTTAACTTGTCGATTTTCTTACGGATTAAAAAGCATTGCATTAACCACCTGCTTTAGCTGGTGAGATAAGGAAGAAAAAATGAAGGTAACCGTTTCAACGGTTTCCAAAATGAGATAATATGAAAAAAGAAAACCTGATAAAGCAATATAAAACAATCTATAAAAAAGTTCCTACCCACATAATCCGTGCACCGGGTAGAATCAACCTCATCGGTGAACATACTGATTACAACGACGGTTTCGTGCTTCCCATCGCCATCGATAAATACACAAATATGCTGGTTTCCAAAAACAGTGATGGAAAAATCCGACTCTACGACCTGAAATACAAAGAAAAGGAAGAGTTCGATATTAAAAAAATCAAACCAACCCAACAAAAGAAATGGAGTAATTACCAGCGTGGAATAGCAAAAGTTCTTCTCGATGCAGGATATAAAATCGGTGGAATGGATGTGCTGATCTTTAGCGAAGTGCCGGAAGGTGCAGGACTTTCTTCTTCTGCTTCGATTGAAATTACAACGCTTCTTTCCTTTAAAGAATTATACGATTTGGAAATTAAACCGATCGAGATGATCGAATTTGCTCGAAAAGCGGAAAACGATTTCGTGGGCGTGCAATGCGGAATAATGGATCAATTTGCTTCCCTGCTTTCCAAAGAAGGTAATGCTCTTTTCATAGATTGCAGAAGTTTGAAATATCAATATGTTACATTGTCATTTATGGGATATTCATTTCTTGTGTGTAATTCGATGGTGAAAAGAAAACTGGCAGAATCTTCCTACAATAAGAGAAGAAAAGACTGCAAATATGCTTTGAGAGCTTTTCATAAAATCCTCCCGAGAATTGTATCTTTGCGAAATATTTCTATTGATGATTTTCAAAAATATGGTGGACTTCTATCTAAAAAATCAAGAAAAAGAATCGAGCATTATGCTTATGAGAATGAGAGAGTGAAACAAGCAGTAGAAGTTCTGAAAAAAGGAAATGCAAAAGCTTTCGGTGAGTTGATGTACAAGTCCCACAAAAGTCTAAAAGAGCTTTATGAAGTCAGTACTGAAGAACTTGACCTACTGGTAGAAATTGGAAAGGAAGAACCGGGAGTTCTGGGAGCAAGGTTGACAGGAGCAGGTTTTGGCGGATGCGTGATCTATCTTGTGGAAGATTCCTGTATAGAAAAGCTGAAAGAAAAAATATTGTATGTGTATTCTAAAAAAACGGGACTTGTTCCGCAGTTTTATGAAGTTGTTTCTTCCCGAGGAGCGTATGTGTTGACGTAAAGCGACCAGCTTGGTCGCTATTGTACTCGACCCGACAAGTCGAGCTTCTTGTTATCGGCAAGCTGATAGTTCTATTAAGATGAAAAAACGCAAAACATCTGAATGTTCAACTTGTTGATCTTCCGATTGTTGTAGTAACAGATCTCAACATTCCGAAGATTCGGCAAGCCGAAGCATTCGGAAGTTTAATTACTTTCATAGGAATTACGGGAATGAGCAGCTTATAAAATAATTTTCCATTTGACATTAAAGTAATACTGATTATTTTATGTATTAAATGTAATACA
>JAUVLE010000157.1 GCA_030595905.1 Candidatus Cloacimonadota bacterium
AATTAAAAATTAAAAATTAATTGTATCTAAGAAAATAGGAGAAATAAAAAATGAACTTAGAAATAATTCAAAACTGGCTAAATGTAAATTATTCTTATGCTCAGTTAATTGGTTTTGCCTGTGTTTTTATTGCTACAATTCTAATCTATCTAATTGCAAAATTTGTAATCTTGTTTATAATTAAAAAATTAATTAAAAAAACAAAAACCAAATGGGATGATGCATTGATCGAACACAAGGTTCTTAATAAATTAATTATGCTTATCCCTCTTTTGATAATCTATTCTTTGACCAATCTCTATCCTTCTGTTAGAATTTTCATCCAGAGAATTACAATGGCATTAATGGTCTGGATAATTGTAGATTCCATTTCTGCATTCCTGAAAGTTGTTAATACGATATATTCCACATTTGAAAGGTCAAAAGAACGACCGATAAAAGGATATCTGCAGATCGTGGGAATATTCTTCTTAATAATTGGCGGAATAATCATTATCGCCGTTCTTCTGGGAAAATCACCGTGGATACTGGTAAGTGGTCTGGGAGCGATGACAGCTGTTCTGCTTCTGATTTTCAAAGATACCATACTTTCCCTGATCGCCAGCCTGCAAATCACTTTCAATGATCTGATCCAGATCGGGGACTGGCTGGAAGTACCACAGTACAACGCAGACGGAGATGTCATCGATATTGCACTTCATACCATAAAGATTCAAAACTGGGATAAAACAATATCCATAATTCCCACACATAAACTGATCGACGGAACTTTCAAGAACTGGCGTGGAATGACCCGCTCAGGTGGAAGAAGGATCAAAAGAGCAATAAACATCGATATTTCTTCAATCCGATTTTGCGATAATGAAATGTTGAGAAAATTCAAGAAATTTCAACTTATTAAAGATTATTTAGAAGTAAAAGAAAAGGAAATCGCTGAATATAATATCGAGCATAAAGTTGATACTTCGGAATTGATAAACCGACGGATCCTAACAAATATAGGAACTTTTCGAGCATACATCTCTGCCTATTTGAAGAATAATCCAAAAGTGAAACAGGATATGACATTTCTTATCCGCCAACTTCCGCCAGGTCCTACAGGTTTACCTATAGAAATATATGTTTTTGCAAATGATACTGTCTGGCCAAATTATGAAGCCATACAATCTGATATTTTTGACCATATTCTCGCTGTTGTTCCTGAATTTGGTTTGAAGGTTTTTCAGTATCCAACCGGTTTTGATTTCAGGAAAATAGATATCTGATTTGTCCTTGAAATCGGTTCTCTGACTGCTTTTCCAGCAATACCAAGGCAGCATTGGAAAAAATACGGTTCCGGAATTTAATTTGACAAAAATTTAATTATTACGAAATTTGAAATTGTGTAAAGAAAAGGAAATTTTGAAATTATATTTGTATTATGAAACAAGCTCGCAAGTTAATAATTAGTCAGGCAAAAAAATTGGAGGAATAAAATGTACAAAGGTAAAAAATCATGGTATTTTTTAATATTCGCTATACTTTTATTTTGTCTTTATCTCTATGCTATTATATATTTAAGTATTCAATCTAATTTAGAGGTATCTCCTCTTATAAAATCTATCATACTTCCATTTTGTTTTCTTTTTTTTCTGTTTCGCTGTATAAAAACTTCTGCGATCAAAATTACAATAAACAATGATTCTATTCATTTTAAGACTCTTTTCAGAAAAGGAAAAGTACAATTTAATTCTATTATTTCAGTTAATTTCCCAAATGATAGAAAAATTGAAATATTTGAAAAAGACAGGAAAATCATAATTCCTCTTGAACTACAAAATTCATCTTTATTTCTAAAGGAATTTCGAACTAAATATAGTAAATCTGATAACTCTCTGAATCAAGACCAATATTATCATATATTAAAAAAGAGAGCATTTAAAGATCACCAGAATAATAGAATCAATCTTCATTTATGGAAGCCAATAATATTAACATTAATTCTGCTTTATATTGTTCCTTTATTAATAGATTTAACAACACCTTTTAATATTTTCAGAATTATATTTTTACTAATATTACCAATTACCACATTTTTTCTACCAGAGGTAATTTTTGCATATAATATAGAAAAAAAAGCAAATGACGAAGATGATATTCTAACAAGAAATTATGACTTTGAAAGAAATCTCTATATAAAATATTTTTTATATGGATTATTAACTTTAATAGTTTTGACAGGTTCTTTTTGGGTAATTTAATAATTCTCTTTTAAGGGAACTGATCTGTAAATCATACTTTTTAAAATAGGGAAAATATCTTTATTCACCTGAGTTTCAATGATCTATTAGAATGTAATTGCCTAACATTCGCTTCGTGCGACAAGAAGTTACATAATTAATTGTGGAGCAATGAGTAAGCCATATTATTGACTTTACCTGATTTTTCACAATCAGTAGCCTACCGGAATGTGCGTAGAGAGTAATCTTTCTGACTTATCCGACACCGTTACACATAAATTACAAATCCTCTTATTAATCCAAAACTTGACGAAAAATCTTTAAAAAAAATCTTTTACTGCGTGGGTGATTAGCTCAGTTGGTTAGAGTGCTACGTTGACATCGTAGAGGTCACAGGTTCGAATCCCGTATCACCCACCATTCTTTTTATTAGCTCACCAGCCGTCGTCAAGACTATAGCCTGGTAAGCAGATTTACACGGATTAAATTAACACAGTTTTCAAACCGTTCTGAAGTTCTTCGTCAATTCGAAAGGTTTTAATAATATTTTCTTTGTGCTTCTTAGTGTTCTTCGTGGCTAATTCCCCCTTAAAGCTAAAAAATTCTTTACTATAAATCACACCTTCTAAGAGTTGCATTTATAAATAATCGAAATGGAGAAAAAAATGGATAAAGACTTTTCAGGAAAAGTGATCATCATCGGCTCCGGCAACTGGGGAACAACTCTCGCTCTGCTTTTTTCTAAGAAGAATACCATTTACCTTTGGACTATCGATCAAAAAGAAGCAGATGAAATAAATAAAGGCCGTGAATCAAGGTTTTTACCGGGGATAAAACTCCCGAAAAATATAATTGTGGAAAAAAAATTTTCACGCCGGATAGAAGTGGAAGATATTGTGATCACCGCTATCCCTTCCAGGAAAATTGACGAACTTACAGATGAATTTATTAAAAATGATGTAAAAAAATGCATTGTCCTCAGTGCTTCTAAAGGTGTGGAATTTTCCACTTTAAGAACCGTGGGTCAGATCATTCATGATAAGCTTCCCGGGGTGCAGTTTGCCACGCTTTCTGGTCCTACGATTGCCCGTGAATTAGCTGAAGGACTGCCGGCAAAAGCTATCCTCGCTTCCAGAGATATTGCTCTCCTTTTCCAATTGCAGAAGGTGTTGGAAAATGATACTTTGAAATTTGATTTCAGTCGTGATGTACATGGTGTGGAATTAGCTGCAGCTTTGAAAGGCCTTATTGCCGTAGCTGTAGGTCTGGCTGACGGATTTGGTTTTAAAACCAATGTCTTCGGTCTGATAATGACTTACGGGCTGGATGAATTTGTGAATGTAATGAAATTTCTGGGTGTGTATCACAAAACAGCTTACGGCATAGCCGGGATAGGTGACCTGATAACTACCTGCATTTCGGAAAACAGCCGTAACAGGCGGTTCGGGAAATTTCTTGCTCAGGGATTTTCCAGGGATGATGCCTTGCATAAAGTAGGAATGGAAGTGGAAGGCGTTTCAATGGCAAAAACTGTTCGGAAACTTTCCAAATTCAATATTTCAATTCCACTGATTTCCTGCATTACCCGAATTATTTTTGAAGATATAAAAGATATCAAGACAGAATTCCTGAATACGCTTAATTCTATTTCCGGATAGAAATTTATTGTCAAAATAGAACTCAAAAAAATGTTTACCGAAAAATCATAAAGGATAAATAAATGAAAGAAATCACACTTCTTTTGATCAAACCGGATTCAACAGCAAAAAATCATACAGGTGCGATCTTGAAGATCATCGAAGAACACGGGTATATTATAAAAGAAATGATAATGTTCCATATGGACAGGGAATTTGCAGAACGATTTTATGCTGTTCATAAAGGTAAAATATTTTACGAGAAGCTGATCGAATTCATGACTTCCGGAAAAACAGTAGCTGCCATTCTGCAAAAGGAAAATGCCGTAGAACACCTCAGGAAAATCGTTGGAAAAACGGACTATCACGAAACAAAACCGGAAACAATTCGCAGGATATACGGAGAAACCGTAACCCGAAATGCCGTTCATGCTTCAGATTCCCATGAGCATGCAAAAGAAGAGATCTCTATAATTTTTCCTGAATATAAATATTAAAAAAATAATAGAATAACGCCCGGAGAAACAACCAAAATCTCTGCGGAAGAAGACGGAGACAAAATGAAAGTATTAGTTATTAATTGTGGAAGTTCTTCAGTAAAATTTCAATTCATCGACCTGAAGAATGAAAATGTGCTGGCGGAAGGTATTGCAGAAAAAATTGGTGAAGATATTTCCCTGTTCACCTACAAGACAGAAGCATTTACGAAAAAGAAAAGACAGAAAGTAATTAAAAATCATGATAAAGCAATCCAAATTATTGTAAATAATTTAACTGATGACAATCATGGTGTTATTAAAGATGTAAGTGAAATCGAAGCTGTTGGTCACCGCCTGGTTCATGCCGGCGAGCATTATTCCGGTTCTGTTAAGGTTACAGATGATGTGATAAAAGTTATGGAAGAATGTTCCAGTCTGGCACCGCTGCATAATCCGGCTAACCTGAAAGGTGTTTATGCGATGAAGCAACTTCTTCCCGATACTCCACAATGTGGCGTATTCGACACGGCTTTCCATCAGACAATGTCACCAAAAGCATATCTTTATGCACTGCCGCTGGAATTTTATACTAAACATAAAATAAGAAGATACGGCTTTCATGGTACATCACACAAATATGTTGCCGAAAAAGCTGCAGAATATTTGAAAAAAGATATTAAAAAACTTAAGATCATAACTGCTCATATTGGAAATGGTGCTTCTATTACAGCTATCGATGGCGGAAAATCTGTTGATACTTCGATGGGATTCACACCTCTGGAAGGACTTGTAATGGGAACCCGCTGCGGCGATATCGATCCGGCAATTCCGATTCATATGCAAAAAGTGCTGGGATTAACAGTGGATGAAGTTAATACTATCCTGAATAAAAAAAGCGGTATGCTCGGTCTTTCTGCCATCAGTAACGATATGCGCGAAATAGAAGAAAGCATTGTGGAAAAACAAATACCGGAAGCTATCCAGGCTCACGAAGTTTACGCTTACAGGATCAAGAAATACATCGGCGCTTATGTTGCCGCTATGAATGGATTGGACATTCTGATCTTCACGGGTGGAGTTGGAGAAAATATGCCGATCTTGCGTTCACTCGTCTGCAAAGATATGGATTATCTTGGAATTATTCTCGATGAAAAAGAGAACGATCAATTCACCGCCGGCATACTGGAACTTCAAACAAAAGATTCCGGAGTAAGAATATTGAAAATACCCACGAATGAAGAATTGATGATAGCTAAAGAAACCAGGAAAGTGTTACAGGGATAATCCAGCCGCGGATCATACGGATAGTACGGATAAAAAATATGGAAGCAAAAGAAAAAATAGGACAAAGGGGTAAATCCGTCTTCATCCGTTGGTATCAGCGGCAAAGAAAACAAAAAGCCGCGGATAGTACAGATAATTACGGATAAGATAAAATATGATAAAATATAAAGAGCTTTCAGATATAATCCTTAGATGTTTCTATGAAGTTTACAATGAATTAGGTAGGGGATTTTTGGAATCAGTTTATAGAGAAGCATTAATGATTATCCTGCAAGAAGCTGGATTAAATGTAGAAAAAGAAAAGGAAATTAATGTTTATTTCCGAAATAAACATGTTGGGAGATTTCGGGCTGATATAGTTGTAGAAAATAAAATTATCTTGGAATTGAAAGCTGTAAAGCATTTGGTTCCAGAACATGAAGCTCAACTTCTCAATTATTTGAGAGCTACAGATATTGAAGTAGGATTGCTTTTGAACTTCGGAGATGAACCAAAATTCATCCGCAGGTTCTATGGAAGTAAAAGAAAATAAAGGACAAAGGGTTAAATCCGTCTTCATCCGTTGGTATCAGCGGCAAAGAAAGGAGTGTTTATGTTAGCAAGTTATATCGCAGTTTTTCTTTATGCTGCTATGATCATTGCGATCGGAATTAAAGGTTCACAAAAGACAAAATCGTTTGATGATTTCGCCCTGGGCGGCGGAAAGATTGGACCGTGGATGACAGCTTTTTCTTATGGAACGGCTTATTTTTCAGCAGTATTATTCATCGGTTTTGCAGGTAAGATCGGTTGGGCTTTTGGGCTTTCCGGTTTATGGATAGCTCTGGGAAATACGATAATCGGTGTGTTTGGAGTTTGGTATCTACTGGGTAACAGGATCAAACAGGAAACGATGAAATACAGCGTACATACAATGCCCGAATATCTTGAAGCAAGATACGATAGTTCCTTTCTAAAAATATTTACCTCAGCAGCTATATTCATTTTCTTTATACCATACACCGCCGCTGTATTTATGGGACTCAGCTATCTTTTTGAAGTCACATTCAATATGCCATATACTTATGTTCTGCTCTTCATGGGAGTTTTCACGGGAATTTATCTCGTACTCGGCGGCTATAAATCTATGGCAATGATCGATGTAATATTTGGAATGATCATGACTGTTGGGGTTTTCATACTATTGGGATTTACAATTC
>JAUVLE010000001.1 GCA_030595905.1 Candidatus Cloacimonadota bacterium
GTTTTGATTTTTTGACCTTTGATGTTATAGATTTCTATCTTTGCGTCCTTTGCGTCTTTGCGAGAGATAATAAAAGAAATTGTTGTTGTCGGATTGAATGGATTGGGATAATTTCTGAGAAATTCGATATTCCCAGCAATAACGTCTTCAGCATCTGAACCCGGGAAGGTGATCTCCAGGCTGGGACGATAATCTGTATTGGAATATTCTTTTGAATAGAACTTGCTGAATTTCTGGTTGGAATTCGCCTTTATCACAAATCCGTTATTTTCAAATGAACCTTCCAAAAAAACATTAATTAAATCTGTGATATCGACTTCAAATTGCACGATCGTGTTTCCACCATTACCGGAAAAAACATACGACTTATTTATAGAAGGATCATATTGAATGTGCACTGTGTGATCCCATGTCTCTTCATCCCATTCTTCGCTGATTGCATAAAAGGTCGATGCAGTTGTTCCTCCTGTCGGACAACTGTAAAAGCGAGTTAAATGCAGAATTGCACTGTCTGCTGTTTGACCGATATACGTTGAAAGATCGAAATTGATCATAATTCGCTCAAAATGTCCTGATGGATTATAATCTGCTGTCCAGAGTTCTGTAATAACCGGATTTGTTCCCGGGTGATCGGGATCTGTGTACATATCGTTGCACGGTTCAATTATAACTGTATCTGCAATTATAATCGATGCAGAAATAACTAAAATCGATAAAATCATTACTAATTTTTTCATTGTTCCTCCTATTTTAAAATCCTGTCTGCAGCCTGACAATAAAACTCGATGCTTCTTCAGGAGCACTGTCAGGTTTATCCTGTGGTTTCATATAATTAAATTTGACTTTTGTTGATTCAGTCAGACCAATCGTCAAACCTGCATTGATGTAAGTGTATTCGCTTTCGTCGTCTTCTGCAGAATTTTTATCCCAGAATTCATACACTGCATAAGGTTGAATATAATTCAGGAATTCACATTTCATTGGGAAAGCATATCCTGCCTGCAAATAATACGCTGTCATTTCCTGGTCATCATAAGTAAATCCTTTTCCCATTAAATATTCTCCGGTTGCCTGGAAATTGTAATTATCATACTTTAACCCGCAAATGGAACGATAGCCGGTTTCCGAATATAATTGATAGTTTTCGTCATAATAACTTTTTTCGGTGTGATTGTAATCTGAAGAAATTGCCAGTCCGGAAAGTGGTGTATGAAAGATCAAACCGAGATTGTAATCGTGTTCTCCGTCGAATGTTCCGTTCACGCCGTTCATCAAAGCAAGTTCGGTTTCCAATCCTGCAGCTTCTCCCAGATCAAAATTTGTGTTTACAACAAATCCGGTGGGATGACAGGTTGCAAAAGTTTTGAAGAACATTGGTTTTTCCAATGTTAAGCGTTCGGAACATTCAGTTTTTCCAATAAATCCTCGTAAGACGTGACCTTGTAATAATCCCGCTTTGATATTTTCATTAAAATTGTAAAATATGGAAGCATCCATTAATTTTAACTGTAAACCACTTCCTGTGCAAGTAGATAATCCAAATTCGAGAGCATAATCGATTTTTTTATCGAGTGTTCCTGTAAATTCCAAAACCGCTTTCCTGATTTGAATTCTGTTACTTGTGTCATAGTTTCCGGTATTGGAATTTTCTCCGGAATAAAATTTTGCATCCAGCACGATTGATGAGTGGATGTTCGGTAATTCTGCAAACAGAGTGGTTTGCAAAATCAGTACTAATGTGATCATTGTTAATAACTTCATAATTTTTTCTCCTTTTTTTTCATTTTGTTTTCTCCTTTTTTTTCATTCTAAACCCAATTAACTGCATCTTTTTAACAGATCTTCAAGGATAGTATTTACAGAGCAAAAGCAAGACACAGAATTATTTTTTTTTCCGAAAGCAGCAGCATTTTCCCCTTTTAGATCGAGTCCTTTCATTTCTTCATAGAAATCGATAAAATCATCTCGCAATTCACAATCCGAATAAAAAGACGAAGCAAGTAAAATCCGGTTATAATCATACAATTCATTAACATCGATCTCGGTTACTTTTTTGATAGTAACATCACAAATACCGGCTTTCCTAAATGCTCTGCACAAATATCCAACCAAGTTTTCCGTGTTATGGTTTGTGCTTCCATAAACTATAATTGCTTTTTTCATTTTTCTCCTTTTTTTTGCTCACGGATTTCCACGGATATAACGGATTTTCTCTTGTTCCAATGCTCCTGCGTGGGAATAAGAATTTTGATTTTTTATCCGCATCATCTGTGTAATCTATGAGCTATTTCTTTTTTAGCCACCCGAAAGAAACAATGTTCAGCATTACACCGGATAATAAAATAAATGTCAGCAGGACTATCTGGCGAGTATCAGCCGGGCTTTCTCCAAGGTGTCCAAATAAATGCCAGATGTTCATAAGTGTAAACAGTAGAGTGAACACGAAATTGGTGATCCTATACCATTTTGTTTCAATGAATGAAGTAAACACTATAATGATCAGCGGGATTAGAAAAAAGAAGATCATCATCCACATACTCGATTCCATCGGGTTTTTCGCAATTTGCTCTTGAGACATAGAAATACTCTCTCCCCAAAAGAGCGGAAATATTCCTAAAAGCGAATGCAATATCATTCCAAAAAGGAATATTATCCACAAAGTTATTACTTGCGTTCTGTTAATCATAATTAACCTCCTGTTTTTTTATTTATTTTTATTATTTATCCGTGTAATCCGTAAGCAATTCTTCTTCCCCAAATACTTTTGCCTTTTTAAGCAATATCGGAGTTACAAAGAAATCTGCCAACAAAGCTGCTGCGATACCGGAACACGCCAATAATCCCATATGAGATAATACTTTCGCATCAGAAGTAATGTAAGCGGAAAAATTCAGAACCAGAACAACCGAAGTAGCAAACAAAGCCGAACCGATCACAATAAATGTTCTTCGGATAGCGGAATGATAACTACCTGTTCGGTTGAATTCCAGATGACTATGATTTATAAAGTGAATCGTGTCATCTACTGCAAGTCCAAGCAGCATCGGCATAATTGTCACCGTCATCATATCCAACGGAATTTTGGCAAAGCCCATAATCCCGCCAACCACAAGAGCAGGTGCAATATTCGGGATTATTCCGATAAGTCCGGTTTTGATACTTCCAAAAACCAATATCAATAAAATAGCGATTAAACCCAGAGCTATCAAAAACGATTTGATCTGTCCGAAGGCAACGATATTCTGCATCGCAGTATATTTTGCTAATGTCCCGGCTTTTATCAGAAGCGCTTCAGGAAACAATTCATTCGTTCTTTTGGATATGTAATCAAATTCTCGCTTTACCTCGTTTGAATTATAATTTTTCAATTCCACCATTATATGCAATCGCTTCTCATCATAATCCATCCATCTTTCCGCTTCCGAACCTCCTGCATTTTCATAGAGTAACATAATTTGAGCAATGATCTGTTTTTCAATCTCGTTCTTTTCGTCTTGAGAAAGATCCATTTCCCGATATTCCGCAATATCATCGATAGATGGGATTTTATAAAACTCCTCTTTTCCTTCATTCAAAACCTGATTAATATCTTTAATTATATCGAGTAATGAACTTGTTTTCTTGGTCAATTTCAGAGCTTTTACTTCGTTCTCAAGTATTTCGAATTTTCGCAGGTTTTCAGGGATTTTCGCATCTCCCGGATTTGGAAACTCAATACCGAGATCATAGGAATAGAGCGACCCGATTTTGGAATCTCCGATATATAACAACCTCTTTGTATAAGGAATTTTATCTCCCATCGAGCGTTTAATATCAAAAGAAACTTCAACCTTCGTTAAGCCCCAAATACAAACGATAATGATGAGACTAAAAATTATCAAAATTGGAAGAGGACGCTCCACGATCCAATCATTCAATTTTCCCATCGATCTTTCTAACATCGGCGATTTTTTCTTTTCAGTTAATTTGGATGCTTTCTTTTTTTTGCCGAAACTAAGAAGAGACGGTAGCAATATCAACGTTAATAAATATGTTATAAGAACTAATGAAGCAGAAGTCAGCCCGATCCAGCGGAGACATTTCACTTCTACAAAAAGAAACGACATCAAAGCGACAATAGTTGTGAGAGCTGTAAATAGAAGTGGCCAACCGGTTTCTTCTATGGAAAAAACTGCTGCCTGCCTTGGATTTTTACCTTCCCGAACAGCCCGTTTATAAAAAGTAAACACGTGAATCGCATAGCCGACAGAAACAGCAAAGCCCAGAAACATCGGCAGAGATATCATACTTGGATCTATTTTTATTCCCATATATCCTTGAATTCCAAAAATGATGATCATAGAACTGACTGCACTGATGATCGGGAAAACAACACCTCTTAATGATCTTAAAAATATAGTGAGAATTACTATTGCGAGCAAAAGAGCCAAACCCATCAGTCGAGGCGTTTCCTTTCCAAACCATATTCGTTTTTCATAATTGACCATCGGCATTCCGGCTGTTTTCGGGGTCAGAATCTGATATTTTTCCTGATCTGCAATTTGTTTGAAAACATGACCGATAATGATTTCTGGTGATTGTGCTTTAGAAGTATCAAATTCCTCGAAAAATTGAGGAAATTCTTCTGCTGTTCTTTGAATAAATTGCAAATATTCTTCATCTGTTTCCCAATTTTCGGGGAATGGTTTCAGGCGAAGCATAATCCATGTTTGATCGCATTCTTTGGAGAGAAGCTTTCCCACCAGATTTCGTTTGGAAAGAGCAAGTTGACGCAGCTTTTCCAATTCTGTTTTATCGGCGGGAATTTCAGCGGGAATCAGATCTATAATTTCCATTCCGTATTCTGTTCCCAAACTGAATTCAAAATGTGTTAGCGAGAGAACTTCGTCTGCGAGAGGAATATAATGTTCCATCTCATTACTCAATTCACGGATTTTGCTCAAAATTTCCGTTTGGAAAATATCGTCGGTTTCCACCAGAACGGCGGCATAATCGGTATTTCCGAAAATATCTTCAAACTCTTCTTGAGCTATCTGTGCAGGATCATTTTCCAAAAACCAGCTATCATTTGAAGTGTCGGTTTTAATCTTCTTTAATCCTGCAAATGAAACTACCATAACCAACAGGAAAAGGACAATATTCAGCCAACGCAACTTAACTATTCTTCCGCCTATTTTGGCGAATCTTTGATTTATTTTATGTAGATTTAAACCCATTTTTATCTCCTTTTTTTATTTGGAGTGCATCAACCGTGTTGATGCAAAGCGGTTCCGATTTTTTAACGGAACTTCCTGAAAGATGATGAATCGCAAACGATTCAAAAAATAACACGGTTATTTTACTCCATATCTAAAAACCATATTTCACCTTAAACCATATTTGAGAATTATTCTTAAATTTCCCAAAATAACCGTCATTTCCGGCAAAAATATCCATTCCGCAAAAAAGATGTAATTCATCGGTTAATGCATAATCCATCGCAATTTGATCATAAATATCTTTCTCATTGAAACCGTAATAAAGCATATTGGAAAAACCCAATGTTTGACGCAGGATTTTTTTGGAAATATTCAATGTTGCCACTGAATTATTTTCATCAGATTCTAAATCTTCATCATATTTCAGGATCAGATCATCGGCAAATTGGAAACTGAAATCCCAGTCATCACCCGGATACCAATCTAAACCCAGCATTGCTTTCAGTAGATTTTTTTTATCTGTTTTATCTTCGGTAGAAAGATTTCGGAAGAATTTATTCTGATAAAAAGCAATTTCGGAACGGAATACAAAATTACCGATGGGTTTATTCATTTCCATTCCGAGATATTTCAGCCGATGATGTTCCGGCTGCAGATAGGTTGTATCATTGACGGTTTGCTCGTGAATAATGGGCAGATCATCCCAAGTATAAAAACCGGAAAAAGCAAAATCGATTCCCGAAAGATAGAAAGAAATTTTTCCTGCAATTTCGCTGTTTTCTAATTTATTTTCCGGTTCAATTGTCTGCTTAAATACTATCTCATTGTCAGTATTATATTCTTGCGATATTTTCCACGGATTATTGCCGGAAGGCAGAACAGACGCTTTGAAGAAAGGCAGCCAGATTATTTCGAAATCTGCGAAACCAGGTAACCAGCGAAATTTTACAGATTCTACCGGAATTCGGATATCATCAAAATCACGAGTAATAAATTCGGTGTAATCTCCCGGGCAAATAATATCCGTGATCTGCATTCCGTCTGCCTTTCCCCAGGTTATTATTTGCCGTCCCACCCGAACATCCCATTTGGAAGCGACATATTCCATAAATGCTTCACGCAATTCTATTCCGGTTTCATCTTCCAAAATATTGTTGTTTATTGCGTTGAAGGAAGTAAAAAGGGAAGCATCTTCGATCTGATAAAATATCTCTCCTCGAAAACGAGTGCGGGATGCGTTAAACTCGTGCTGTCCTTTCAAACGAACAGCGTGATAAGTGTCGGTAAATCCGGTAAATTCCAAATCGGAAGCGGACAAATATAAAAATGTTCCGAACAAACCGATCATCAGGAATAATTGCTTCATTTCAATCTGCCTCGTTCGATAGCGGAAACGGTGAACATATTATCTTTCAAATCCTGATTGTAGTTTACTTGATTAAAATTAAGCACGGTTTGATGTTTTTCCGCTTTATTATCCATCAACATTTCGTGAGCAGTCCAGATGCCGTCAACCTGTTTGATATCACTGATTGTGAGCGTTTTCATCAAACCGAGTTTATCGTAATATTCTACTTTTACAGCCATTTTTACATCCTGCCGAATCCAAACGATTTTCTTCGAATACATATTGTCTTTTTCTTTCGGAATCGATTCGATCACCCAGCAAGGTTGTTCATTCAGATTTTCTTCCCGTAACAAAGTATGAGTATCTTCATCAGGATTTCTACCGCCCATATCATCGTAAGTAAAATCGGAACCCATAAAATAATCATTTTCGGAAGAACCGCTGATTCTGCGAACTTTTTTGAGAGCCGGCATATAAAGCCAGCGATCATCATTTTTGCTGTCATCATCATATTCCCACGAAAGAAATCCGGTTCCCTTTACATCAACAGGTTTTTGAAAGATCATCACGCTTTTGGAATCTTTGCCGTAATCCTTGGAATAACTGATGATCTGCCGAATTCGTTTTCTGCCGCGTTTATTGATCAGGATCATTTCCATTTCAACTCTGCTGTCATTTCCGTCATCACGTTCATCTACCAGCACCATAATATCACGACCGGAAAGTTCTTTCGCCTGCAATTTCACGATCTGAAATATGGTTGCGATCATCACGAATAGTATAATTACTTTTCTCATTTTTGACTCCTTTGCTATTTTGATATTGAGACGCATTCTCAAACGAAGAATAAAAAAATAATCTAAAAATCAATATTCATCGCAATTCCTTATTTTATTTTTTTAATAGAACAACAGTTCTGCTACTAATTATCCGGGGTTTACTGATTATTTGAAATCCGATGTTTTGAGCGTCTGCAATGGTTTTATCGAAACATTCTTTAGAAACATGCATTTTAGGATCGGAAAGGAATAATATTCCGGCAGGTTTCAAAATGCTGTGTATCTGTTTTAAAAAGTCAAGAGCATCGGGTGTTTCGTGTATCATCCAGAAAGCAAGAGCGAAATCGAGTTTCTCATTGATGCCGATTGTATCAGCAGAACATTGATGTGTTTGAATAATATCAGCAATATTTGCTTTCCCGGCTCGTTTCATCAATCTGTCCAGCATTCCTTTTTGCAGATCGACAGAATAGACTTTCCCTTTCTTTCCTACCATCTTCGCCATACCAATTGAGAAGCAACCGAGTCCGCAACCGATATCCATCACGGTCATTCCTTCTCTTACATATTTCTTGAACATTTTCTTTGGATTATGAATAAGCTTTCTCAACGGGTTATCGAAAGTATAAGCCATCCAAACCGGGCAGACACGATCTTTATTTTTTTTCATTTTTTTCCTATTTAGCAACGAACAAATGACTAACCGCAAAGGCGCAAAGTACGCGAAGAAAAAGTACTACATTCTCCTTTCGATGTGTTCAGTGTTCTTCGGTGTTTCATTTCTTTATTGCATCTAACAATACGAACAAAAAAAATAACCACTAAGAACACAAAGCAACGCTAAAAATTTTGTCCTTTATCTTAGTGCTTCTTAGCGAACTTCGCGGCTAATTTCTTCAATTTTAAATCGCATACGGTCCCGGAATCAATCTCCAGCCCCAGATATATTCCAGAACGCTCCAGGCTGTTAGAAGCCCAAAATACGACCAGAATACGATATTGTTAATTTTTTTACTTTTCCTTGCTTTATAAATTGAAAGTCCTGTTAAAATTACGAAAATCCCGCACATTATATAGGTTGTGAAATGTGTTCGTGAAAGCACTTCATATTGAAAGATCATTATGTAGTGCATCGACCAGACGAGCAGGAAACTTGAGAGCGAGAATTGAATAGAAACCGGTAAATACTTTCTTAAGTTCAGGAATAGAAAGATCGTTAAAACCAGAACCGGCAGAAAATTCCAATGGGCAATTTCCACAGTTGCATCTTTGATATACAGATCAGCATTTTCCAAAAATTCACCAAAAAATCCCCAGAAAGATATTCCGCTGATGATTGCCAGGAGATTGGAGCAAAAAACTTTTTTTTCATCCAACACCGGGACGGTGTTACCGAAATCAGAATGGTTCAATCGAGACGATTGAACCAACTGAATATTCTTTTGTGATTGAAGAAATAGAATTATTCCAACAAAAAGCAGAATGAAGCCTGCAAAGAGATAAGGAATATTTCCGGCTCGATTCGTGAAAACAAGAAGCATATAAGTAAAGCCAAAGAATAATAAAGTATAAATAACTGTTTTCAATCCGATGTTTTTCATTTTTTTCCTTAAATACTAACTTTTATTTTTTTCGACATTATTTTCATTCCATTATAAAATATAATGAAAATAGCAATTATGAAAGCTATCCACATCGCTGAAGCAGAAGGTTGGATTGCAAATACGCTGACCTGGTAAAATAATGTTGAAATTAGCCAGGCGAGAAAAGTGAGATAAAGGCTGGAAAAAATTGTCCACTTAAGATTTGTTTCGCGATAAATAACAGCAATTGCTGCAACACAGGGAACATAAATCAGAATGAACAGCAGGTAAGCAAAGGCGTTGTTTTTCCCTCCAAAGCGTGAACTCATTTCCGAGAAAGTTTGAGCATCGACTTCAAGTTCTTCTTCTACGATTTCCATATCGGAAGTTTCCACAGATAACCCCATCGGGTCAGCCGCAGTTTCTTCAAATCCTTTAAATCCTTCCGGAATTGCCTGGAACGCTTCGACTATTCCTCCCCAGAAATCAAATTCTTCTTCTGCTTCCCTGGTTTCATCTAATTGTGAATATAATGCATCCAAAGTTCCCACAACTGCTTCTTTGGCGAAAATACCTGTAAAAAGACCAACTGTTGCCGGCCAATTATTGCTTGAAATTCCCATTGGTTTGAAGATCGGAGTAATACTTTTCCCGATACTGCTGAGTATTGAATGTTCCGAATCTTCATTTCCGAAGCTGCCATCCGTTCCAATAGAATTCAGGAAACTGAGAACGATAACCACGATGATGATCACTTTCCCAGCTCTTAGAAGGAATGTTTTCAATCTCTGCCAGGTGTGAAGCATAATTCCATTAATTGTAGGAATATGATAAGGAGGAAGCTCCATCACAAAAGTCGAGGTTTCTCCTTTGAGAATAGTTTTCTTAAATATCAAGCCGGAAATAATAGCGAGAATAATTCCTATCGAATAGATGGTGAAAACTACAAGTCCGCCATTTCTCGGAAAAAAAACGCTGGCAAAAAGAATATAAACAGGCAGCCTTGCTCCGCAGGACATAAATGGATTTATAAGGATCGTCAGGATCCTGTCACGGTTATTTTCCAGCGTTCTGGTTGCCATAATTGCCGGCACATTACAACCGAATCCAACCAGCATCGGAATAAATGCCTTTCCGGGAAGTCCGATAAAACGCATAAATCTATCCATCACAAAAGCAGCTCTGCTCATATAACCGGAGTCTTCTAAAATGGAAAGAGAAAGGAACATAAAAAAAATGGGAGGAATGAAAGTGGCAACAGTTTGAATACCGCCACCGATACCTGCAGAGAAAAGAGTCACAAACCAGTTTGGTAAATTAAGCGAACTCAGAAGATTTCCCAGACCATCGACGAAGATGGTTCCCATAAAGATATCGAAAAAGTCTATGAATGGTGCTCCCACATTGATTGTGAGCATAAACATCAGATACATAACACCAAAGAAAATCGGAATTCCAAGAAAGCGACTCAAAACAACTTTATCGATATTATCGGACACTGTTTTTCTGATCTGGTCATGACGATGAACAACATCGCGGGATAATCCGTGAATGAAGCCATAACGTCCGTCTGCAACAATTATATCGATCTCATCACCAACGTGTTTTTCAATTTTTGCACTTTCTAAGGAAATCAAATCTTCTAATTCATTGTTTGTTATCTGAATGGCAAGTTCGTCTGATTCCAGAAGTTTTATCGCAAGCCAACGAGGATCGACATTACTCTTTTCAGCAAAAGGAGTGACTTTTTCCACAATTCTTATTAATGCTTCTTCAATAACAGAATCGTATAAAACCCGGGTTTTAGATATCTCATGTTTCTCTGCAGCCATATTTATAGTGTCTTTAAGTTCTTCCAGACCTTGCTTTCTGCTTGCCACCATTGGAATTACAGGACATCCGAGATGGGTTTCAAGATGCTCGACTTCTATGTGTATTTTTCGTTGTTTGGCAATATCCATCATATTCAAAGCGACCACAACCGGGATTTTCATTTCCAGAAGCTGGGTAGTGAGGTAGAGGTTTCTTTCCAAGTTTGTTCCATCTACAATATTTACGACCAGGTCTGGTCTGTCCATTAAAATGTATTCACGAGCAATCTTTTCATCTAAAGAATAGGCAGAAAAAGAGTAGATTCCCGGAAGATCGATGACTTCAATTTTATGGTCTTTATGCTTATATTCTCCCTCGATTCGTTCTACAGTTACACCGGGCCAGTTTCCCACTCTTTGGGTTGAACCGGTAAGAGCATTAAAAAGCGTTGTTTTTCCGCAGTTTGGATTACCTGCTAAAGCAATAGTAATTTTTTTCATTAAATCACCTCCACTTCCAGAGCATCGGCTTCTGCTTTTCGCAAGGTCAGATTAAATCCTTTCAGCTTAATTTCGATTGGATCGCCAAGTGGTGCTTTCCTGGTGATTGTAAATTCGGTTCCCCTGATCAAGCCCATTCTCAGAAGCTTTTCCCTGTAATGCCGGTCCTTTGCAGTATAACCGGCTACCTTAACATTTGAACCGACTTCAATATCTTTTAATTTCATAACAACTCCTTTAATTTTATTTACCTTCCGAAGCTTTCTTTCACTTTTTCTTATATTAAGATTCGGAAGGTTACAATGAGCTAAAACTTTCCGAATCTTAAATGTAAGTATTCCTTTGTGGGAAGCTTCGGAAAGTATACGATTTCTCTTAACTTCATAGTTTACTCCTTTGTTGATTGAATTTGATAATCATTCTCAATCCATATTCAATTTTTTTTGCTCTATTATTTTTTACAATTATTGCAAATTCCCTTTGCGCCAATGTTAAATTCTCTTATTTTAAAATCGTGTTTCTTTGCTAATTTATTTAGAATGCTTTCTGCTTCTTTGCTTTCAATTTCGATTATTTTTCCACATTTTTCACAGATAAGATGAAGATGCCTACTATGTCCGTATGTATGTTCATAATGATCTTTTGCCAGGCATCGCAGTGATTGCTTTATCAGACCGGATTCAATAAGAAGTGGTATTGTTCGATAAATAGTAGCCCTGGAAACGTCTTTGTGTTTTTTTCGGATCTTGTCGTAAAGTCCATCAACGTTGAAATGTTCATGAGTTGCAAACACAGTGTTCAGGATGATCTTCCGTGGTTTGGTCAGCTTTAAACCTTTGGAGATCAGGTATTTGTCAAACACAAAATTTTCGTTTCCCATATCACCTCTAATTTTTTATAAAACAAAAGAAAAATAATCGCAAATATCTGTCAAGTTAAAAAATGAGAATGAGAATTAATCTCAATACCAACAAGTTTGAACAAGTAAAAAAAGGCAAATAGATATATTTATCTTTCAAAAAGTGCATTCTTACCTGAGATTTCCGAAACATTAACAAAAGTTAGCACTCTGAGATTTAGTTTGACAGGTTTCCAAAAACAATTAAATTGTCTCTGTATTAGCAGTCGGTATTTTTGAGTGCTAAAGAAAAGGCGGTCGTTAATGAAAAAAAATGAGATACGGCAGGAAAAGGTTTTAGGGTATCTGGTGGAAGAATATATCCATTCGAAGGAACCTGTTTCTTCAAAATTGATATGTGAAAAATACATTAAGGATGCAAGTCCTGCAACTATCAGGATCGATCTGAATAAAATGGAAAAGAACGGGTTGATCTACCAACCTCACACTTCGGCAGGCAGGATTCCCAGCATTAAGGGTTATAGGAAATACATTGAAATGATCTCGCCTACGATCGAAAAGACAGTTTATGAAAAATCAGAAATCCTTAGAGAAATACTGGTAAAGCATTATAAAGATACTCCTCTTTCTCTTCATTATATTATGCAGCTTTTAGCACGGGAAACAGACCAGTTGAGTTTTGTAGCCGAACCGGAAGTTTCCAACGGATATCTGGAAAAACTTGATGTTTTCAAAATATCACAGGACAAACTTCTTTTTGTTGTAAGCTTGGATTCCGGACTGGATAAAACAGTGATCCTGAAATGCGATCATAATATAACCGAGCAGCAGTTGAAGGCTATTGTGCGATATGCAAATGATGAATTCGTGGGTCATCGCATCTATGATATTCAGAATAGATACCTGGAAGAAACTTCTGATAAAATATCAGAAGAAAATAGACTTCTCAAACTTTTTCTGGAAGAACTTCAAAATGCATTTACCGAGATAAGCAATTACTTTATTCATTTCGATGGAAATATCAGTTTCCTCGAGCAGCCGGAGTTCAACGATAAAAGTTCGATCCTTACCTTTCTGGGATTTATTCAAAGGCAGGATCATCTGATCAATCTGATGCAGAAACACGAAAGAGAGAAATCATGGACAATATTGATGGGAGAAGACCTCGGACAACTTGAACTAATGAATTATGCACTGATCTTTTCCAGATATGAGATATTCGGTATTCCCGGATACCTTGGAGTTCTGGGACCCATCAGGATGAATTATAGAAAGAATATTCCGATCATTAAGAACATTGCCGCAATCATTACAGATACAACCAGGAAAGGGATGGTGGTACCAAAAAATGACTGATACAAAAAAAATAAAAAAGATAAAAATATGACCGAAGAAAAAAAGAGTGTGAAAAAGAAAAAACTTACCTTGAATGAAAAATACGAACAACTGCAAAAAGAATATGATGAATTGAAAGATAAAAGAATTCGTGTAATTGCGGAATTTGAAAATTTCAGAAAACGTTCATTCATAGAAAAAGTTAATTGGATCAAAAATGCCAATGAAAGGATTGTTCTGGATGTCTGTGATGTTCTGGATAATTTTGAACGTGCTCTTCATCCGGAAGTAGAAAAAAATCGAGAAACCTTTGAAAAAGGTGTTGAACTTATCTTTCAGCAGATAGAAAGTCTTCTTAAAAAAGAAGGCGTGCAAAAGATCGAAGCTTTGGAAAAGGAATTTAATCCTAATTTCCACGAAGCTCTGGCGCATATACCTTCTGAACTGGAAGAAAACAAAATAACTGCTGTTATCCAGAATGGTTATACGATGAATGAAAAAGTCATCAGACCTGCAAGGGTTGCAGTTTCAAATGGTGAAAAACCGGAGGAAATCAGCAACGAACAAAACGAACAAGAAAAGTAACTTAAACATCTTGTTTTGAGAAATGGTATAATTTAGGAGAAAATTATGAATGTAGAAAAGTTAAATTCATTAGCACTTAGTTTGGTTGAAGAGAATAATAATCTTCATTACGTTAAACTTTTTAGTGATGTAACTAAAACACTTCAAAACATTGTTAATCAACCAAATCAACCCCAACACCAAACAAACCTTGCAACACAATTAAAATCTCTACAAAAAGCACTTTCAAATTCTTTAGTAAATGATTTTAGTCCTGCTTGGTATCAAGTTTTAGTTGAACTTGAAATTGATGATATAATGGGTAATAAATTATCAAAGAAAATTAATGAAATTATACAGAAAAATCAAATTACTCCGGCACAAGCACATCAGGATCTGGTAAAAATATATCAAAAATTAAACACGAAAATAACTGGATTTACAAATATAATTAATGGATTAAAAATTCTTGATTTTGGATTTGATGAACTTAAGGACAATGAATGTGAAATTGGAATCTTAATTCCAAGAAAATATATTGAAAATGATTTGGGTAAATTTGGAAATGAGATTAAGGAATTAAACTTCATACTAAACAATTATTCTGAACTTATAATAGGCAAGAAAGAATCATTTCAGATTAGAAATTTATCAACAAGTGAACCTCTCATCACAGTTGCAACAATAACTGCGATTGCAGCAGGAATAGCAAAAACCATTGGATGGCTGATAGACAATTACAAAAAACTATTAGAAATCAAACAGTTAAAGCAAAAGTTAAAAGAACAGGGACTGTCTAATGAAGAGTTAAAAGGAATAGATAAACATAGCAATGATTTTATGGAAAAAGCGATTGATGATATTGTAAACAAAATGGCAAAAGAATATAGTGGAAATGGAGACAATGCAAGAAAAAATGAATTGCTTAATGGAATTAGAATCTCATTAAATAAAATTGCAAATAGGATTGATAAAGGATTTAATTTCGAAGTTCGAATCCAAACAGACATAGACAAATCAAAAGCGGAAGATAAAGAAATAATTGATATAATTGAAGCTTCAAACTCACTTCAATTTATTAAATCGACTGGGGACTCAATTTTGAGTTTATCTGAAAAAAAATAAAAATAAAATATCTCGGAGGTAAAAATGGGAAAAATAATAGGAATTGATCTGGGAACTACAAATTCCTGTGTAGCAGTTATGGAAGGCGGGAAACCGGTAGTTATCCAAAATGCGGAAGGCAATCGAACAACTCCATCCGTAGTTGCATTTACGAAAGATAAGCAGAGATTGGTCGGACAGCTTGCCAAACGACAGGCTGTAACAAATCCGAAAAACACTATATCTTCTATCAAAAGGTTCATGGGACGTCAACTCAACGAAGTGGGTTCTGAAATTAAAAATGTAAACTATCAGATAAAAGGTGGAAAATCCGGTGAAGCAACTGTTCATGTTGATATCGAGAACAAAGACTTCTCACCACAGGAAATATCCGCAATGGTTCTAACCAAAATGAAAGAGACTGCAGAAGCTCATCTTGGTCAGAAAATTACAGAAGCAGTTATCACGATCCCAGCATATTTTAATGATGCTCAAAGACAGGCGACAAAAGATGCCGGGAAAATCGCAGGATTAGATGTGAAAAGGATAATCAACGAACCAACTGCTGCAGCTCTGGCTTATGGTCTGGAAAGCAAAAAAGAAGAGAAAGTGGCAGTTTATGACCTCGGTGGTGGAACTTTCGATATCTCTATCCTGGAAGTTGCAGAAGGTGTAGTGGAAGTTCTCTCCACAAACGGTGACACACATCTCGGAGGAGATGACTTCGATAAAAAAGTAATGGATTGGATACTGGAAGAATTTAAAAAACAGGAAGGTGTTGATATATCTAATGATGCAATGGCAATGCAAAGAATAAAAGAAGCTGCAGAAAAAGCAAAGGTGGAACTTTCCGGCACTCAAACCACAAACATCAATCTTCCCTTCATCACTGCCGATGCTTCCGGTCCGAAACACTTGAACCTCGATCTCACACGTTCTTTATTCAACAGAATGACAAGCGATCTGGTAGATCGTTCGATCGAGCCATGTAAACTTGCTCTGAAAGATGCAAAACTCAGTCCCAAAGACATCGATGAAATTCTACTGGTTGGCGGAAGTACAAGAATTCCGGCAGTTGTGGAAGCTGTAGAAAAATTCTTTGGCAAAAAACCGAACAAGGGTGTAAATCCCGATGAAGTGGTTGCTGTTGGTGCTGCAATTCAGGGTGGTATCCTTGCCGGAGATGAAAATCTTAATGATATTCTTCTTCTCGATGTAACTCCTCTATCTCTGGGAATCGAAACTCTGGGTGCAGTGATGACAACTCTGATAGAGCGAAATACGACCATTCCAACCAAAAAGAGCCAGGTCTTCTCTACAGCAGCCGATAATCAACCTGCTGTATCTATCGTTGTACTTCAGGGTGAACGTTCGATGGCAGCAGATAATCGACGGCTTGGGAACTTTGAACTTACCGGTATCCCGGCTGCTCCACGTGGTATTCCACAAATAGAAGTTACCTTCGATATCGACGCAAATGGAATCCTGCATGTTCATGCACAGGATAAAGGAACCGGAAAAGAACAATCAATAAAAATTGAAAGAACCGGAACTCTGGATGAAGCGGAAATCGACAGAATGGTAAAAGATGCAGAAGCGCATGCAGAAGAAGATAAAAAGCAAAAAGAAGGCATACAAGCCCGCAACGAACTGGATACTTTGATATTTTCTACAGAAAAAAGCCTGGAAGAACATGGCGATAAACTTTCCGATGACGAAAAGAAAACAGTTGAAGAAGCCATTAAAGATGCAAAAGCAAAAATGGAAGAGTTGAATAAAAAATCCAGTTCTAAAGAAGAATATGAAGCTGTGCGTGATGAACTTGCCAAGAAGGCTCAAAAAATAGGTGAGATCATCTATGCGGAAATGCAGAAACAACAGGCAGCTCAAGGCGGAGCAGCAGGACCAGACATGAAAGATGCAGATTTTGATCCCGGTAAAATGGGCGGACAACAAAAGCAGGAAGAGCCAAAAAAAGAGGGTCCGGTCGATGCGGATTTCGAAGTGGTGGATGAGGATAAATAAAAAGCATTCCAAATGGTCGACGACCTTTGGAATGGTTGGAATAGTAAATTAGTTAAATTGGTTAATTGGGAAAATAAATACATTGAAAAGGGTTGATCAGAGGAATTTTTCCAAAATCTTCGAAGGAGATTATTAACCTTCGCAATGGTTGTTATGAAATATACGGTTTAGGTTTCGAGTCGTTATCTTTCGTCCTTTCGACTCGAATATATTTAAGGGAAAACAATGGCAAAAAGAGATTATTACGAGGTTCTGGGAGTTCAGAAAAACGCTACTGATTCTGAGATAAAAAAGTCTTATCGCAAACTGGCGATGAAGTTTCATCCTGATAAAAACAAAGACAACAAAGCAGCAGAAGAAAAGTTCAAAGAAGCTTCGGAAGCTTATGAAGTTCTGAGCGATTCAGATAAACGAAGGAAGTATGATCAATTTGGTCATGCCGGGTTGGAAGGTGCTTTTGGCGGTCATGGGTTTACCTGGGATAATTTCACACATGCCAGTGACTTCTCTGATATTTTTGGTAGTGGTGGACTGGGAAGCATATTCGAAAATCTTTTCGGTGGAAGTTTCGGAGGTTTTGGCAGAAGCTCTAGACCCAGCAATCGTGGGGAAGACTTGCAGATTTCACTATCACTTTCGCTGGAAGAGATTGCAAAAGGCATCGATAAAAAGATAAAGATAAATGTGAAAGATGCCTGCGATAAATGTAACGGTTCCGGCTCGGCAGATGGACAGGTTCAAACCTGCAGCCAGTGTCACGGTTCGGGACAGGTAAGGCAGTTAACCCGTTCTCTTTTTGGTCAGATGCAGACTATTGTAACCTGTCCTTCCTGTAATGGACAAGGAAAGATAATTAAGAACAGGTGCCCAAAATGCGGTGGTGAGGGCAGGATGTCAAAAACTAAAACGATCAGCATCAATATACCTGCCGGTGTCTCCGAAGGACAGTATATCCGTCTTCGAGGACAGGGAAACATCGGTAAACGCAACGGCTCTAATGGTGACATTCTTGTTCTTATCCACGAGAAGGAACACGATATCTTTGAAAGACAGGATGCAGACCTTATCTGTGAATTTCCGATCAGTTTTTCTCAAGCTGCTCTCGGCTCTGAAATACTTTGTCCAACGCTTTCCGGAAAAGTTAAAATAAAAATTCCTGCCGGTACTCAATCGGGAAAAGTTTTCCGATTACGTTCGCAAGGTTTACCGCATGTGAATAGCGTTTATCACGGAGATCTGTATGTAAAAATATTGATAATAACTCCCACGAGATTAAATTCCCAAGAAAAAGAATTATTCAAGGAATTAGGTAAATTCGATTCAGAGAAAAAACTGAAGCCGGGGAAAGGATTTTTCAGTAAATTTAAAGAGTTTTTTGTATAGAATAAATCTTTGAAGAAAGCCATTCATTTTTTATGGATGGCTTTTTTGTTGAGGATAAGATTTGTTGACAGCAAATATCAATTTATAAATATCACCTAAAAGAATTATAGAAAAAATGGGGTTCAGATTTAAAAAGGATATTTCAGCAGTGCAAAGAGAATGATATTCGTGTGGAAATTAAAGTTGTTAAAACCGGTTTTGTAACAACTTTTTAATAAACGGAAGTTGAGGAAGGAAAAACTACCCAAGAAACCATCCAAGAAACTGTAGAGAAAACTGCAACCGGGAAAAGGTTTTTATCATTAATTATGATATCAAGTATCGAATGGGAAAGAATTAGCTGAAGAGGTGAGAGAGTAAAATCCGGCTTATGTAACAACTATCCGGATAAAGCTGTACAGGATATCGTAACTTCTTTTATCATAAGCAAATACTTATGTAACTGTTATGTAACTGGAGGGATAAGTGAAAAGCTGGGAGAAGAGTTGTTTAGAATATTTAAATATAAGTACGAATAAACAAAACCTATTCGTACCTTAATTACTGAAAGTATGATAAAGTGACTTCAAAACGTACTTTCTTAATGTAAAGTAAAAAAATGATTTTGAAAGAAATTATGAATTATCAGAAAATTCAAACGATCGGTAACAAAGAAATCTTAAACGATTCCAAGCTGGCAATTTTCTGCTTTCATAAATGTCCTCCGAAAATTGTCATGAAATCAAGCAGAAATAAAGTAAATTATTAAACTTGAAAACAAGGAGTTCCTATGCCCTGTTTCTACACTCCCAATCTAAACAAAGAAGATAAAAAAATAATCATCTCCGGAGATGAATTTCATCATATTATCCATGTTTTCCGGAAATCACAAAATGATGAAATTCATTTAACGAATGGCTCGGGTTTAATGGCAAAAGCGAAAATTCATTCCATAACCAAAAGGAATTTAACTGTTTCCATTCTTTCCAAAAAAGATAAAAGTCAATCTAATCTCAAGATCGCCGTTGCTTTCTCTCTTTTAAGAAACAAGCATGATCACTTGATCATTGAAAAGCTGACGGAACTCGGAGTAAAAGAATTTTTTCCGATCATCACCGAACATTCTGTAAGAAAACCCGCAAAAAACACAGTCGAAAAATTTAAGAAAACCGCAATATCCGCTATTAAACAGTGCGACAATGCGTTCCTGCCCAAAATTCACCAGGTACTTTCTTTAAATACTTTTCTTAATTCCAAAAAATATTATCAACCTGTAGTTGCTTTGGAAACCGGCAACTGCAAAACCATAAATGCGCTTCTTGAAGAAGTTGAAAAACCAATGTGCATTATTATCGGTCCCGAAGGTGGATTTGACAAAAAAGAGATCGAACTTTTTAAGCAGAAAGAAATTCCCTTTTTCAGTTTGGGAAATCATGTTCTTCGGGCGGAAACTGCTGCAATAGCTGCTGCATCACAGCTTATGGGATATTACCTGGAAAAGGATTCGGACTATTATTGATAATGAAAGAGATATTAAAAACAATCGCTGAAGCGATAAAGGGAACACGTTTCCAAAACCGAACTTATGCTGTTGGCGGATTCGTTCGTGACCATGTGATGGGAAAAATCAGCAGTGACCTCGACATTGTAGTGGAACTCGATAACGGCGGGATGAAGCTGGCGGAGTTTCTTTATGAAAAAGGTATTTCTTCCAGACCGGTGATATTTAAAAACTTTGGAACGGCATTTGTTCTGATAAAAAACCAGAAGATCGAATTCGTAATGACCCGCAAAGAATCATATAGAGCTAAAGACCGCAAACCGGAGGTGGAAGCAGGAAACCTGAAGGAAGATATCTTTCGCCGTGATTTCACAATAAACTCGCTCGTTATGAACATCAGCACAAAGAAAATTGCGGATATATCAGGATTAGGGATTTCAGATATTAAGAATAAAACCATCCGCTCTACATCAAACCCGGAAATAATTTTCAGTGAAGACCCGCTGCGAATGCTTCGTGCTGTTCGATTTGCCGTTCAATTGGATTTTAAAATTGAAGCCAAAACCGAAAAGGGAATATGGAATAATCATGATAAACTGGAATTCATTTCATGGGAAAGAAGAAAAGATGAATTTATAAAAATTATCACTTTGTCCAAACCGGCAAAAGGGTTAAAAATGCTTATCCGGTTTGGTTTGATGAAAAACCTTATCCCGGAACTTCTCGAACTGGAAGGCGTTACACAGAACGAATATCACGATGACGACGTTTGGGAACACACTCTTAAGACTCTACATAATTCCGGCAAAGACGTTGTTGTAAGGCTTGCCGCTCTTCTTCATGATATTGCAAAGCCACAGACAAGATCATCCGATGAGAACGGTATTCATTTTTATAGACACGAGAGCGTTGGTGCTGAACTATCACAAAAGATTCTTTCCCGCCTGAAATTTCCTGCAAAAATTAGCAGTCAGGTTGCTCGAATAATACGTAATCATGTCCGGTTGAAACAATTTGGAGATGATCTGAAAGATATGTCGAATAAAGCCGTCAGAAAATTGGTAATGGATATGGGAGATGATCTCGAACCTTTCCTGCAGCTTGTTCATGCCGATAACATTTCTCATGCTCCCGATTATTGTCTTCATAACCAGGTTTCCAATCTAAGAAAGCGAATTGCTCTTGTTCCCAAAAAAATAATTGAAAAAAAGTTGCCAGTTTCAGGAATGGATATTATGTTACATTTTGGATTAAGTGAAGGAAAGAAGATAGGGATCATTATGGATAGAGTGAAAGAAATCTGGCTGGAATATCCGGATTGGTCAAAAGAAAAAATATTAAATTCAATAAAACCTGAGGAGGAAAAATGATAGAAAGCAAAATTACTCAAAAGGTAAAAGAAGGCGTTGTAAAAGCTTATCATGCAGGAGAAGACGTTGTAAATGCTATTGGTAATGTTACAAAAGAAGTAGTCAGTACTGCTAAAGATGAAGACCTGAATACAAAAGAGAAAGTGCAAACACTGGCAAAAGAAGCTCTGGAAGGTGCAAAAGAAGGCTATAAAAAATTCAGACCACCAACAGAAGATTTCGTAAAAAAAGCATCTAAAAGCATTGTTGAAGCAATAAAAGTGAATGCTCCCAAAGTAGCAAGTTTCTCAAAAGATGTCCTCGATGGATTGGTTGATGGCGCCAAAGAAGTTATCGACGAAGGTAAGAAAAAGGAAGAAGAAGAAAAGAAAGAATAACGAACGTTTCCAGTACATCTAAAAACCTTAATCTGCCGCTACTAATGTATTCGTGGGAATGAATGATATCTCGTTCCAACGCAGAACATTGGAACGAGATAATCTTTACTTGTTAAATTGAGAAAATATTTTATTTCACCTGTTCCACAGCCCACTGAATTGCATTTTGCAGCATTTCATCCGGGGGAGTATCTATAAATCCCTGTTCTGTGACAAGTTTAGTCATACCTCTGGAATAATCGATACCGGCTTTTGCTTTTTGGAAGGCTTCATCCCAGGTCATTTCAATTCTGGCAACCCCATCTTTTATTGCCTGCATTGCCACATCGGCAGCTTCTACGGCAAATACTCCAGCTTCGTCCATTGTTGGAACAATACTTTCAGGATCGATCCCGCGCTTTTCTGCATATTTTGCAAGTGAATGAGCAGCAGCAATAGCCATATTATCCGTAACTTTTTTCGCTCTAACCATCAAAGCACCTTTCAGAATTCCCGGGAAACCGAGTGAGTTATTTACCTGGTTCGGGAAATCACCGCGACCTGTAGCTACGATGTAAGCACCTGCTTCTTTAGCAGCATAAGGATATATTTCTGGAACCGGATTTGCACAGGTAAAGACGATTGCTTTATCTGCCATCGAGCTTATCCATTCCGGTTTTACAGTATCAGGACCCGGCTTGGAAAGTGCTATCATTACGTCAGCACCTTTGCAGGCTTCGGCAAAATCAGCTATCATCTCAGGATTTGTCTTTTCACAAAGTTCCCACTTACGATAGAAGCGTGGATCTGCTTTGATATCTTCCCTGTTTTTATGTAAACCGCCTTTAGAATCGAAAAGGCACATTTTTTTCGGATCGCCGCCGGCTGTAAGGATGATCCTGGCAATAGTTGTATTGGAAGCTCCCGCTCCCAGCATAGCTATTTTCACATCTCCGATCTTTTTGTCTGCTAATTTCAAGGCATTGATCAAGCCTGCCAAAGTTACACACGCCGTTCCCTGGGCATCATCATGCCACACGGGAATATCACATTCTTCTCGAAGTGTATCGAGAACTTTGTAACAGTTTGGTTGCGAAATATCTTCAAGATTGATCGCTCCAAAACTGGGCTGGCACATCTTCACAAATTCAATGATCTTATCTGGATCATGCTCGCCTTTTTCATTATAGCTATCCACACACAAGGCAACTGCATCCACACCACCGAGGTATTTCATCAGGAAGGCTTTTCCTTCCATCACTCCCAGTCCGCCCGGAGGGGTACAATCTCCATCTCCCAGAACACGCGTGGAATCGCTGACCACTGCTACGAAATTTCCTCTGTTTGAAAGTTCAAAACTGGTATCGTTATCATCACGAATGGTTGTGGAAATTTTGGAAACACCCGGTGTGTACCAGATATTGAACCAGTTAAATCCAAAAACTCCTGCTTTGGGAACGGTCTGGATCTTACCACCATAAAATTTGTGGGCAACTTCTGCCATTTTTTTCAGGAACAGTGTTTTTGCTTTTGCTATCTGTTCCTGGCTAAAATTCTCGGGAAACACTTCATTAAGATTTGTGAGATCAATTTTTAGTTTTTTCATTTCTACTCCTTTATTTTTTATTACTTACTTTTTCTTTATATTTTCCCTTGAGTCCACGCTCTTGAGCAGGAACGGGTTGAGAGCGAAAAGATACCTTGAAAAGGTTTAAAAGACTTCTCTTGCTGCCAAACCTTTTCAATGGTTTTCCGCTACCGTCAAATTCCAACCGTTGAAAAGGTCGATGAGAAAGAAATTCTCTGTGGGTAACCTTTTCAAGGTTCTTACTTACCTCTTATACTTCTCCACACCTTCTTGATAAATATCTTTTCCGTAAATATCATTTGCTACGATGCAGGGAAAGTTCTCAACTCTCAGTTCCCGTATAGCTTCTGTTCCCAGGTCTTCGTAAGCTATTACTTTTGCTTCTTTGATAGACTCGGCAACTACCACGGCAGCCCCGCCGATAGCAGCAAAATAAACAGCTTTGTTCTTAACCATGGAATCGATCACCAGCTGGCTGCGAGGACCTTTGCCGATCATCGCTTTAAGTCCGGCATCGAGTAGAGCGGGAGCATAAGGGTCCATCCTGTAGCTGGTGGTTGGACCGGCAGAACCGATCGGTTTTCCGGGAGGAGCAGGAGCAGGACCCACATAATAGATCACCTGTCCTTTAATATCAAAGGGAAGTTCTTCGTTCTTTTCCAATAATTCTACGAGTCTTTTATGAGCAGCATCCCTGCCGGTATAAATTATCCCGGTAATGAAAACTTTATCTCCGATTTGAAGTTGAGCAAGCTCATCTTCTTTTAACGGAGTTTGTAAATATTTTGTTTTTGGCATTTTTTCTCCTTCTTTTTTAGCAACGAACTACACGAACAATAACTAACAAAACACTCTATTCTTTGCAACGAACCAAACCAACAATAGCTAACAAATCACTTCTTTGATGTTATGAAATTCGGAATTCTTATGATATCAAAACCTAATCTGTCATTTGGAAAGTTTATCAGAATTCCCAACGCGTAATTTGTTGTTTTCAAATAGTTTAATAATTGTGCTTTATGAACTTCGGTAATTTTTGAAACACACTTCAATTCAATTATGATTTTTTCATCAACAATAATATCAGCACAATATTCACCGATTATTTTCCCTTTATAAAACACATTTAATTTCGTTTGAGTTTTTACGATAAAACCCAATAATTCCAATTCAATTCTTAAAGCATTTTCATATACTTTTTCCAAGAATCCGTTTCCCAAATTCTTGCGAACCTCGATACATGCTTTCTTTATTTTGTAAAATTTTTCTTTAAAAATTAAATTAATCATTTTTCTCTCTTTTAACTAACAAACCGTCTTTTTTTGTTCGATTTGTTAGTTTGGTTCGTTGCTAATCTTCATATCACTGCGCTTTTATGTCGTGCTGCATGGCACTGCACGTTCACCGCCACAGGCATGGAAGCAATATGACATGGTTTTGATAAAATGAAAACACCAAGAGCCGTGGTTCTGCCACCCAGTCCCTGCGGTCCGATCCCCAGGTTATTGATTTTCTCTAAAATTTCTTCTTCCACTTTCGCCCATTTCGGATCAGGATTTTTTTGATCTAATGAACGCAGTAAAGATTTTTTTGCCAGAAGTGCACTCTGTTCAAAATCACCACCGAGTCCGATTCCAACAACAACCGGCGGGCAGGGATTTCCACCTGATCTGCTGATCCTGTCCACAACGAAATCCACAACTCCTTCGATCCCGTCGGCAGCTTTCATCATTTTTACTTCGCTCATATTTTCCGAACCGCCGCCTTTGGGTGCAACCGTAATTTTTATTTTATCACCCGGAACAATATCCGTATAAATGAGCGCCGGAGTATTATCTTTTGTGTTCTTTCGCTCGATTATCGGGTCGTCAACCATCGACTTTCGCAGATATCCGTCTTTATAACCCTGACGAACTCCTTCATTAATTGCTTCGACAAAATCTCCTCCAACAAGATGAACATCCTGTCCAAGCTCGATAAATACAACTGCCACGCCGGTATCCTGACATATCGGCATTTTCTCTTTTGCAGATAGTTCATAGTTTTCCAGGAGGATCGAAAGTACTTCCTTGCCGGTTTCCGATTCTTCCTTTTCATAGAATTCTTTGATCTTCTTAATCACATCTTCACCAATATAATAATTGGCATCGATACACAACTTCCTGATAACAGGAATGATCTCTTTCACATCGATCTGGCGCATAGCAACTCCTTTTTATTTTAAATATATCTTTATCAATTAACTGAAGTAATATAATAGAATTTTTTATTATCCGCTGTTGGAAGCGGTGCAGTCCAGCTTGTTTCATTATATGATCCGGTAAAATCTTCGTCAAAACCCGAATAAGGATCATTTGACGAATATACTTTATAAGTATTTCTATTGCGAGCAGCAGACCAGGTGAAATAAACCGAATCTGCATTGATAGTTACCCTGACATCTAATGGAACAGGAGGACTTACAGCTTCATCCTGATGGAAATAAAAAGCACCCATATCTGCTATTGTGGTATCAGGATCAAGTGGTGAGTAAAGACTACCGGTATCGATACATGGTGATTTTGTTTCATCATTTACAGGATAATTTGCCCAGGTTATTTGATAATCACCGTTGACAGGATCAGCAAATAAAGGATTGGCATCAATATTACCATCACCTGGACTTCCACCTTCAACATCAGAATATTCTACTGTTACAGAACAGAAACCGTCTTCTCCAATTTCATGTGGTATGTCGTCCCAGAGTATGCAGTTTGTAAAATCAGGAAAGCTATAATTACAGGAATATAACCCACCTCCTGGATTCGGAGAATTATGATTTGCCGTATTATTACTTATAGTAACATTTGTTAAATCAGGATAACAAAAATGGTCGCAGTATATTCCACCTCCAAGACCGAAAGCTTCACTTACAGCTTCATTGTTATAGATACAATCATTTTCTAAAATAGGTGTACAATTTTCCCAAATATGAATACCGCCACCTGCTTCTTCTGAAGTATTATCTCTGATTATTGAACGTTTTATTGTTGGACTTGAATAATTATAAATGAAGATCCCGCCACCGCCGCCTGTAGATGAATTATTGGAAATGATGCAATTATTTATTAGAATATCTGAATTATTAAGATAAATTGCTCCACCATTATTATTGGGATAAGTTCCGCTTGCTTTTCCGTATTGCAGCTTACAATAAGATAATATTGAGTTATCCTGTCCGTTTGTGTTTTGATCGATAAAGCGGAGTCCATTCCAACCTGCTGTAGAATCTTGCGGAACAAAATTAATGTATCTCTGCCAATTTCCTTCTGCTAATAATCTACCATAAATATTAAATTTATAATGTTCATTGAAAACAACATCCACTCCGGGTTCAATTGTTAATTGACTTCCATTCGGAATTGTTATTTCGCCATTAATACAATAAGGACTGTTTGCATGCGTCCAGGTGCCACTGACAGCTCCACCTGCTATCTGGGTATTACAATTCCAGTCATTTGTAATATGATAAAATGTGGCATAATCCCAGGCTGCATCACCACTGTCAATAAACCATGTCATAGTCCTATCAATATTATTTGTTGTATGCGCACCGAATAATTCGTTTCCATAATCATCATAACCATGACAAATAATTGCATGTTTATAATGACCTTGATATTGACCTGTACCTCCTTCATGAAATCCAATAATTGCAATATCACCAACAGTAAAATTTGCAGGAATATGGTTATTAGGCTCTACTCCATTTTCCCAGCCATTAGTATGAAAATCAACAATATTTGTCTCAATATCAGATTGTACTGAAAGGAAATTATGCAGATTGCTACAGTTTACAATGCAGCCTTCTGCATTTGCATTATTTGCATAGGTTATATCCTCATAATAACCGGCAATTAAACATTGAGATGCAAAATTGCAGCAATCACCACCTTGAGAAGCATAGTTTGTATATGCAGAATTATAATATGTCGAATCAGGTCCCCAATATTGTATACAATAATTTGCTGAAGCTTGTCCATTCCAATCTAAATCTCTACCTTTGAAATTTAAATTATTAATTTTATCATTATTATCTTTAGTTTCTATCTTTTTTTTGTCTTTATTTTCAATTTTATTCTGTAATATTTTTAAACCCGCTTTAGCTACTTTCCTTATTGTTTGAATACAGGTCATCCTTCGATATTGTTCTGTTTTACCTTTCCAATAGATAGAATTTTTATCAGGATAACCAGTATATTCTATATTCCATTTGTCTGAATTTATTCCATTTGCATAATATTCAAGCTTATCTATAATCAAGTTATCAGAAATCCCCATATAGACAAGTGTTCTTGCAGCAGAAACCTGCAATGCAGGATATTCATCATCAAGAAATTCATAGAGTTTTTTAATTATTATGGGTTTGTATTTGTTAATATATGAACTATCAGCATCAATTACAACATACTGTCCTGCCATCTTTAGCCACTCTATTGAGCGAGGGTCCAATCCTCCTTCCGGTTTATACCACCATTTCGAGATGTAATCGATTCCCCATTTTTGCGTTAATTTTGTGCCATAACACATATATTTATAATAATATTCAATCTCCCGAACATCACCACGCATAATTTGCATTTCTGCATCCGGTCCGGTTTCTTCATAAGCTATAGCGATTCCTTTTTCAAAACATGAATCCAGTTTTGATAGAATACGAATTTTTGCTTCTTCCCAATAAGTTGGTCTTTCTTTTTCTGTTCCGTTTACATTAATCACATTAAGCAATAAAATAGAAAATATTACCAATAAAATTGCTTTCTTTTGCATTTTCTCCTCCTTCTTTTTTATTTTACTTTATTTATTCTTTCAAAAAGATGTCAAAACCTTTTTCTAATTCCCCGAAAAAGAGAATCAGACTACGCACAGCTTCGCATGGATAGATGAGAGAAAGGCTTTAAATATAAGAATAATCTTCTGGAAAGAAGATAGGATCAGAAAAGCAATCTAATGAAATCCTTAAAATTAATATAAAAATAAACATTAATCCTTTCATCCTTCCTACTATTATAAAATTACTTTTCACTATCTGTCGTACAAAAACGGCATTCACGCCATTACTTCACACAAAACACATTTATCTTATTTACAAGAAAAATCTAACTTTTCAAAATCATTTTTATAGTTTCTCCCACAACAGCCGGATTTTCCGCAACTGCAACTCCGGCATATTTCAGTGCCTGGATTTTCTCCTGTGCTGTTCCTTTGCTTCCGGCAATTATCGCACCTGCATGTCCCATTCTTTTACCTTTGGGAGCGGTTTGTCCTGCGATGAATGCTACTACCGGTTTGGAAAAATTCTCTTTGATATATTCGGCAGCCTGAATTTCCAGGTCACCGCCAATTTCACCAATCATCACCACAGCTTCGGTTTCCGGGTCGTCCCGGAATAATTTCAGAAGGTCTATGAATGTTGTTCCGATGATCGGATCTCCCCCGATGCCTACAGCAGTTGAGATTCCCAAACCTGCTTTAACCACCTGGTTTGCCATTTCGTAAGTTAATGTGCCGGATTTGGAAATAAGTCCGATCGATCCTTTCTTGAATACAAATCCCGGCAGGATCCCTATCTTTGCTTCTTCCGATGTAATTATTCCCGGGCAGTTAGGACCTATCAGAACCGATCCATTCTTTTCTGCCAGTTTTTTGGCTATCATAATATCATTAACCGGAATTCCTTCCGTAATACAGACTACCACTTTAATACCGGCAGAAACAGCTTCCATGATCGCATCTGCGGCAAATGCAGGTGGAACAAATATCAGCGAAACATCGGCACCTGTTTTTTGAACAGCTTCTTCCATCGTGTTAAAAACCGGTTTCCCTAAATGTATCTGACCGCCTTTACCGGGAGTTACACCTCCCACGATATTGGTGCCGTAAGCGATGCACTGTCCGGAATGAAAAGTTGCTTCTTTTCCTGTGAATCCCTGAACGAGCACTTTTGAATTTTTATTTACCAGGATACTCATTTCGTTACCCCTTTGGCAGCATTAACGGCTTTACGTGCACCGTCTGCAAAATCGACGGCAGTTATAATATTTTCAATATCTGCACTGCGTAAAATATCGGAAGCTTCCAAGGCATTTGTTCCATCCAGACGGACAATTACCGGAATTTTCACATTTGTTACTTTTGCAGCTTCGATTATTCCATTGGCTATTCTGTCACAACGAACGATCCCGCCAAAAATATTTACGAATATCGCTTTCACGTTCGGGTCTTTCAGGATGATCTCGAATCCTTTTGCCACGGTTTCTGCGCTGGCTCCACCGCCCACATCCAGAAAATTTGCAGGTTCGCCGCCCTCGTGCTTGATGATATCCATCGTGGACATTGCCAGTCCCGCACCATTGACCATGCAGCCTACATCTCCATCGAGTTTAACGTAATTGAGGTCATATTTTGCAGCTTCCAGTTCTGCAGGTTCTTCTTCATCCAGGTCTTTCATTGCGGCGATCTCAGGATTTCGGAAGAGAGCATTATCATCGAATCCCATCTTTCCATCGAGTGCAATGAATTTATCATCGGCAGTTAAAACCAGCGGATTGATCTCCACTAAATTGGCATCATTATCTTTGTAGGCATCATAGAGTGCAGAAGCAAACAACGCAAATTCCTTTATCTGCGGCTTGGAAAGATTAAGCCCGAAGGCAAGCTGCCTTGCATGAAAACTTCTGAATCCGATGAGCGGATCGATGGCAACTTTGATGATCTTCTCCGGCGTTTCGGCAGCCACTTTCTCGATCTCCACACCGCCTTCTGTGGAAGCCATCATTACGGGCATTTCCTGTGCTCTATCCAGAACCATTCCGAGGTAAAATTCTTTTTTGATGTTTACTCCACCTTCGATGTAAACTTTTTTCACTACTTTTCCGGCAGGTCCGGTCTGATGTGTAATCAATGTCATTTCCAGAATTTCGGAAGCATATTTTTCTACTTCCTCAAGCGATCTGGCAAGTTTTACACCGCCGCCTTTTCCTCTTCCGCCGGCATGGATCTGAGCTTTTACTGCCCAGATATTTCCTCCGATCTCTAAAGCAGCATTTCTTGCATCTTCCGGCTTTTCGATCATTTTTCCTTTGGGAATCGGAACGCTATATTTTGCAAATATCTGCTTTGCCTGGTATTCATGAATATTCATAAAACCTCATTTTTTATCAAGTGAATAATCTTTTTTTTCATTTCGTGTAACAAATTCCTGATAATGTGACTTTTCTATCTTACTCATTTTTTCCCTTTTCTTTGAATTTATGAAAATTTGGTTTTTCTTCTTTCTTTAGTAACCCCAAGAGTTCTTGTAAATTGTATGAAGTACAATACTTTTTTGGGACCAATAAGTAAATAAACAGCAATTAATGTTTTTAATACTGATTCAATCAGTAGTCCAAGGTGAAATGAATTAATAGTAATTGTTGCACCTGAATTACTAAGTGCATAAGATATGATATTATATAAATTTTTTACTAAAGCTGGAATTGCTGAAGCGAGTAAAAAGATACCGATGATTGAGAATATGAAAGGCTTTATTTTTTTTAAATTAAGATTAATAATTTTGCTTAAATCAGCTGTGTCATTTACCATATGAGATGATATATTTTTAGCAAAAAACCATAAAATAATACCGATTATCAAATAACCTAACGGTAATAAAAAAAGTTGTATTAATTTATCATTAGTCATTATAATTTCATCTTGAGTGAAATAAAAAACAGCACTTTGTAAATAAATGACAAATTTAATAAAAACAGTTATTGCAATTATTTTGCAAGATAGCATTGATATGTCTTTTAAAGTCATATTTATTTTCCTATACTTTTATGTTTTTAGATAATTTCGTATAACATAACATTCGCATATCACGCCATTATTCCTCTTCCTAATAAAACCTAAAACAAAGTTCCATAATAATTAGTTGTAAGCTGTTTTGCTTTTACATGATCTGGGATGTAATCCGGTAAGATCATCGGTGAAACTTGTGATTTATCTATTCCTAATTTCTCTACTTCTTTTGCATAATTATCAACGTGTTCCAGAGTAAGTTTACCAAGCTGTACACCTTTTTTTACACGTTTTGCAGCAAAAATTCCGGATCTTCTTCCAAAAACAATAATATCGAGTTGGGAATTTCCCATTAAACGGTTTCTGCCGTGAACTCCACCGGAAGATTCACCTGCAACATAAAGTCCCGGAATTGAAGTTTCAGTTTTTTCGTTGATTTCCAATCCGCCGTTTTGATAATGCAGAGTAGGATAAACCAGCATCGGGTATTTCCTGATGTCGATATCGAATCTCTGGAATTGACGAAGCATAGCGGGCAGATTTTTTTCGATCGTGCCTTCGCCACTCAATTCTTCGATGAGCGGGCTATCTAACCAGATCCCTTTCAAACCGGAAGGGGTTGTAACCCCACGGCCATTTTCACATTCACAGATAAATGCCGAAGCTTCCACATCTCTCGGTTCCAATGGGAATACAAAAAGTTCACCATCATAATTCACAGGCTGCGCACCGAGTCCGCGGATCTTTTCCGTGCAAAGGAAACCGACGATCTGCTCCGGGAAAACAGCTCCTGTGGGATGATATTGCACAGAATCCATAAAGAGTAGATTTGCTCCTGCACGATAACCCATCACCAGTCCATCGGCAGTTGCACCATAGTGATTGGTTGTTTCAAAATTACGTATATGCAGTCTTCCAAAACCACCGGTTGCCATGATCACACTTTTTGCTTTTACAATAAAATACTCTTTTAATTCTATGTGATAAAGGATCGCACCGGCAACCTGACCTTTGTCATCCATTATCAGTTCTGTAGCAGCAGTGTATTCCAGAATATCGATCTTATCCGGTTTGTTCTGTACTTCATCACGCAATACACGGCAGATCCCGGCTCCGGTATAATCACGCGTTGAATGCATTCTATTCCTGCAAGTTCCACCACCGGGTTTCACCATCATCGAACCGTCTTCTTTCTTATCGAACATCACACCCAGTTCTTCCAGCCATTTAATAGATTTCGGACCATCCATCACGAGAGCTTCCACCAGTTCAGGTTTATTATCAAAGTGTCCGCCGCCGATCACATCGAGATAATGCAGTCTGGGATTATCATCTTCCTGGTCTGCTGCCTGAATTCCACCCTGCGCCATCATGGAATTGGAATCTCCAAGCCGCAATTTGGTCACCAGCATAGTTTTCACATCGAGTCTGGCAGCTTCCAGAGCTGCGGAAAGTCCGGCAGAACCGGCACCGATGACAAGCACATCGGTTTCGTAATCGACTTTTGAAAGATCGAAAGTAGCGGAGAGATTGCGCGGATAAGCTTCCAGGATATTTACCACTTCGTTAATGAGCTTTTCACCTTTATTCGGCCCGATACGCAATTCTTTCAAGGCATCGGCTTTATAATCGGGATGATAAGTATTGAGAACATCCTCCCGCTCTTTTTCACCCATTGCGTCAAATACTTTTTTGCCGTATTTCCTTGCTATTTCCAGACGTTTTGGACGGGTTTTTTCAACTTTTTTTATAGATTCCTGCATATATTCCGGGTACATATTTTCTCCTGTTACGAAATTTTAATTTCTCTTTTGTAATAGATCTTAGATAATTCATCATGCGGCATTTCTTTAAGTTCTTTGATCTCTTTATCGTATTTACCGCTTTTAATTTCTTCGAGACGTTTTTCTAATTCAGGACTTTTCTTAGCGAGATATTTTCCATAAAGACGACGTGCCAGAGTGGCGTTATTATACTGCACGATCTCTGCAGGACAACGCATTGCACACAATCCGCAGCGAATACAATCGAAAGAAATATCCGCAGCTTTTGCTAGGTCTCCACGAATAATTGCCTGAATATAATCCATCACCTCGATATCCTGCGGACAGGCTTTGGTGCAGCTATTGCAGGAAACACATCGGAACACGGAAGGAAAAAGTTTGGTGAAAGTTCCAACATCGGGAGTCAGATCATTCAGATCATAAATCGGTTTTTCCGCTGGAACGGATGGAATCTGTGTTATCGCCATTCCTTCCGACACAACCGTCTGACAGGCGAGTCCGCCCTTCAGCTTATAATCACCTTTTTCCCTGTAAACAGTTGCACAGGCTCCGCAATATCCTTCGCGGCATCCCACACCTTGTTTCAGTTGAAATCCGGCATATTCCAAAGCCATCATGATGGTAGAACCTTCCGGAACTTCGAAAAGCTCTCCGGTTAAATAAACTTTTATCATTTTTTGTTTTTCAGCCATTATTTTTCTTCCTCCTTAAATGGTTGCAGAAGATGATCCATCAACACTGGAGTCAATACTTCACAACCAGGGATTTTTATTTTATCAATTTTTTCTTTTTTAAAATATCTTCCGCATCGATCTTATTAAATTCCAATCCAAGAGCTTCTTTGTTCAAACCGAGAGCAATTCCCATTAATTGGGTGAAATAAAAGATCGGGATCGTCTGGAAATCCGGATTATCTTTTTTTATCTCGCTTTGACGAACATCCAGGTTGAAAGCGCATAACGGACACGAAGTAATGATCGCTTCCGCTCCATTTTTCCGGGCATCCAGGATTATTCCTTTCACAAGAGTATAAACTATTTCTACATTATTTACAGTATGATAGCTTCCGCAACATCTACTTCCCGCATCCCAATCCACAGTTTCCGCTTTCAGAGATTTCACAAAATTTTCCAGAATTGTTGGTGCTTCCGCATCATCTATCCCAACTTCTTTGGGTCTGAGCAGCATACAACCGTAATAGGAAGCTACCTTTAAATCTTTAAGCGGTTTTGTAATTTTTTGTGCAAGTTTATCGAAACCCATTTCTTCCAGGATTGAAAGGAAGTGAACGACCTCGATATTGCCATCGTAATTTTCTTCTTCTTTGTGCATAAAATCATTAATTTTTTGCAGATCATCGGCGTCATTTTTCATTCGTAGATTCGATAAGCTGAGAGTATTATAGCACATCGAACACAGGGTAAGCAGTCTGTTTTCATTTTCAACGAGTCCCTGTTTATTCATTTCCTGAACTCGCAGGAAATTACGAACCGGAGCGAGATGTCTCATCAGATCGTCACTGGTTAAAGATGCCACGACCCCACAACAATTCCAGCGTGGAAGTTCAATAAACTCAATTCCTATTTTTTTTGCAGATTCGATTGCGGACATCTCAAAATTCTGTGCTGTAGTTTTTAATGTGCATCCAGGGAAATAAGGTATCTTCATTTATTTTCTCCTAATATTTTATCAGTAGTTAACATAACTAAAAAAAAAAGAACTATAAAACATTTTTTTCATCTTTGCCTGTCCCGTTGTATAACCGGGGTTAGTTTTAGTTCGTTGCTAATCCAATTTTCCATCTAAATTAACCTGTGAATTTTCTGAAACTTCCCACAACGGCTATCGTAGGTAATTTCAAGGCTTCTTCGTCACTGATCTCTTTAATATCGATCTCATCGATCGCTCCTCGCAATTTCACCTGTCTTAGTGCTTCGGAGACTTTTGAAAGATCGAGTTTTCGTGGACATCTTACCGTGCAGGTGAAGCAGGAAGCACAGAGCCACATTGTTTTGGAATCCATCACGCTTTCCTGTCCCAGCATTACCAAACGCATTATCTGTGATGGGTTGATATCCATTTCACTGACGAAAGGACAACCGGCTGAACACGTTCCGCACTGTTCACAAAGAGTGATCTGCTCTCCACTCAATTCCGTTATTTTTTCAAGGAAATCAGTATTCTTATCTTTCAGTTTTATTATTTGTGCCATAAATTATTCCTTTATTTCTTTGTTTGGAAGCAACTGCTTTTTCAATTCATCTGTAATCGGATCCATTTTATCGATCTTATCTGCAAGTTGATCGATCTCTGTAATAAATTTCATCATATCGGCGGCTGTAAATTGTGAGAAAACCAATCTTTCAGATTCTATATTCAGTTCTTTGAGTTTTTTCTTAACTACTTCTAAATTTTTATTGGTCACGTTATTTGCCCATTCAAACCTGGAACTTTTCTCTGGACTATCACCGATGAAAACGGCATCTGCACCTTTGGCGAACGCAAATTGTAAAAGGTTCGGAGTTACCCTGCTTCCGCTTGGAATTCGGAGTACTCGAATGCAATCGGTATATTTCATTTTTCTCACACCGCAGGCATCGATAAGTCTGTAAGTTGTGTTGTCATCTGCAAAAACGAGAATACGTTTTTCATTTTCTTTTTTAAATTTCAGAACTGCTTCGATCTCTGCGTAAAGCTGTTTATTGGTGTAATAGTTCAAGTCGAGTGCTTCGATTGGGCAGCTTTCGATGCAGGAACCACAACCGAGACACAGTGCTTCATTCACCGCAGCTTTTCCATCTGCATTCATAGAGATCGCTTTGGGAGGACACATCTCCAGGCATTTTTCACAGCCGTCACAGATTTCCTGGTGAACAAAAGCCAGAATCGGATCGAGCGGAACCTCTTTCTGGGCAAGGGTTGCAATCACTCTTGCAGCAGCAGCACTTGCCTGTGCAACAGTATCTGGGATATCTTTGGGACCTTGTGCCGTTCCAGCCAGGAATACTCCTTCCACGAGTGTATCGACAGGTTTATATTTAGGATGAGCTTCCTTAAAGAAACCATCATCACTTTTCGCCAGTTTCAAAGAATCTGCCACAATATCAGAAGATTTACTTAATACCAATCCGTTTGCCAGAACCACAAGATCGAATTCCGTTTCGATAATATTGCGCGATAAAGTATCTTCAACTGTTATAATCACTTGTTTTGTTTCTTTATCTTCTGTGAAATGGGAAGGCTTTCCCCTGATGAATTTAATTCCCATTTTCTGAGATCTCTTATAATATTCTTCATATCCTTTTCCAAAAGCTCTCAGATCCGTGTAGAAAATATAGATATCTGTTTCCGGTTTTGCCTGTTTTAGAAGTGAAGCAAGTTTAACGGAATACATACAGCAAACCCTGGAACAATATTCGTTGCCGACCTGTTCATCACGAGAACCCACACATTGCACGAATGCTACACGTTTCCCAACTTTCCTGGGTGGTTCGGCTTCTACGATATGATCCACAATCCTTTCCATTTCCATAGCTGTTACCACGTTTTCATATTTCCCGTAACCGAAAACGGATTTTTCCCTTGCATCAAAAATATCGTATCCCGTTGCAACCACCACGCTATCTACAGCAACATTTATAATTTCTTCTTTCTGCTCAAAATCGATCACATTTTGCGGACATACTTCTGCACATTTTTTACAAGAGTTATCTCTGAAATGCAAACAGTTTTCTGCATCGATAAGATATTTAAAAGGGATGGCATGCGGTGCCGGAATGTAGATCGCTTCCCTGTTGATAATTCCCTGCTCCCAGTAATTCGGCTGAGTTACAGGACATACTTCCGTACATTTATTACAACTCAGGCACAGGTCCATATTAACTGTGTCTTTGATGTAGCGCGGATGTTTTTTTACTCTTGCTTCAAAATGCAGCCTGTGCCCCACGATATCTTCTATTTCCGAATTTGTATAAAGCGTTATATTTGGATGATCAAGGATCGCAGCCATCTTTGGTGAAAGAATACAGGCGGCGCAATCTTCGGTCGGGAAAGTCTTTGTTAATATTGCCATATTCCCGCCGATAGTAGGCAGCTTCTCAACCAGAGTTACTTTCTTGCCCGAGTCAGCCAGATCGAGAGAAGTCTGAATACCTGCAATTCCACCGCCAATGACCAGGATTTCATTGCCAAGCTGCATCTTCTTCTCTTCCAGAGGATAGTTCAGTTCGGCTTTGGCAAGAGCAGCATCGACGATATCCTTTGCTTTTTCAGTAGCAATTTCCGGAATATCTTTATGTATCCAGGAACAGTGTTCACGCAGATTTGCGATTTCGAGAACATAAGGATTCAGCCCTGCTTTTTTTAAAGTGGAACGAAATGTCTTTTCGTGAAAATGAGGAGAGCAGGAAGCAACAACTACTTTTTCCAATCCATTTTTTTTTATATCATCGATAATTAATTTTTGTCCTGCCCCGGAACACATGTGACTATTTATTTTGACCAAAATATTTTCATCATTCTTTTTTATATGCTCTGTAACACTGTTTAAATCTACAGTATTTGAAATGTTGCCACCACATTGACAGAGGTAAATTCCGGTTTTCATATTATGAAGCTCCTTTTATGTATATATGAATTTCTAATAGTTTCGGGGATATTATTTTTTAGTACGAATTTCTTATTTATTAAAATAAAAGATACAATTTGATTATTGGTAAAAGAGTAAAAATCTTTTATCACTTAATCCCCTTAATTCTTTGGAAGAATCTTCCATTTTTTTTTAAAATAAAGTCGAACGATAATGAGTAACTCTATATGTCAAGCGATAAATATTTGTGGCTAAACTTCCAATTGAAAAGCGTTTATTTATCAGATGTTTAGACAATTTGTTAAATTAAAAAACCTTTTTTTAAAAAAGTAGTATTTATTTTCCCGGAATTAAAAGAAAGCACCGAAAAAAATTTCCAGTGCCGAAAATAACAGGTACAGTTTCGAGTCGATACTCTTATGATTATAACTTTCCGAAACTTACTTTTAAAGATGTTCTATGTCTAAAGTTTCGTAAAGTTCTACTTGCAAATTGATTCGAGGTTCCCACGTTACACAGTACTCTTGTATCCAAGCCCCAGCTTGGATACACACATAGATCACCAATAAGATGAAAAAGGTTACCAAGCTGGGAACAGTGAAATAAATGAAAAGATTTCTAAAGGTTTTGTAACCAGAATATGTGGGTTTTTAAAAATAAAATTCAAATATACTTATTTATTTTCTTCACACAATTCCACTAAAACGCCGCAGGTAGATTTTGGATGCAGGAAAGCAATGTTAGCATTGTGAGCACCTTTACGTGGAATTTCATCTATCAACTTTATGCCTTTTGTTTTAATTTCATCTAATCTGTCTTGCAGATTGTCTGTGCCGAATGCGAGATGATGAATACCTTCACCTTTCTTTTCGATGAATTTTGCTATCGGGCTATTATTAGAAGTTGCTTCCAAGAGTTCGATCCTGACTTCACCGATGGGAATAAATGCAACTTTAACTTTTTGAGATTCAACCACTTCGACAGCTTCTAATTCCAGTCCAAGTTTCTTATAGAATTCAATTGCAGCTTCGATATCTTTAACGGCAATGCCAATGTGGTTAATTTTCTTCAGCATTTATCATCTCCGGATCTTCAGTGAACAGGTTTTGTAATTCTCAATCCTTTTTTATATATTCATCAGCAAGTTTATAACCTATCTTCAAAGCCTTATTGTTCAGATCGACATATTGCGGTTTCACTGAATTCGTAACTGCTTTTTTGAGGGAAGCTTCGCTGACGACATCTGTTTTTCTTACCAGGAAGCCCAGAGTAATAATGTTGGTAGGAAGTTTTGTGCCGAGTTTTTTATGAGCAATATCTGTAAAAGGAAGTTCGTATATTTCCGTATCCAGAAGCGAGATGTTTTTTACAAATGTGTTATCTGCTATCAAAATACCATCGTCTTTCAGGTTTACAGAGTATTTATCACATGCTTCCTGGGTGAGGGCTAAAAGAACGTCGAATCTGGTTGCTTCGGGATAATAGAATTCGGCATTACTGATGATCACATCTGCCCTGCTGGCACCACCGCGAGATTCCGGACCATAACTTTGCATCTGGGTAACATTTGCTTTATCCAGCACTGCTGCCCTGGCCAGAATGATGCCGGCTGTAATAAGACCTTGACCGCCGCTGCCGCTTAATCTTATCTCTTTTTTAAATATCCTTTTTCCCATTATTTGCCTCCCTGCACTTTTTGAACAAGTTTTGCATACTCATCAGTGTATTCGGGACGGATCTCGTTTCTTAGTATCCCTCTTTTTATTTTTCCTTTTAACTTATCTTCAGGAAGTTTCTCCCAGGCTTTAAGAGAGACAGCATTTTTCTTCATAGCATTCATCATAGCGATAGCATCACCCTTTTTATTTAATTTTCCATAAATAACCGGGCAGGCACTTATGATCTCTACCAAAGAAAATCCTTTATGTTCTAAAGCCTGTTTAATAAATGATTGGGCTTCCAGGGCATGGTATGCTGTAGTTCTGGCAACAAACGTTGCACCCGCTCCCATAGCAAGTTCACATATATCAAATACGGGATCGATATTACCATACGGTGTGGTAGTTGCTATGTCGCCTGTGGGAGTAGTAGGAGAATATTGTCCACCGGTCATCCCATATATGTAATTATTTATCAGGATAACGGTAAGATCGATATTTCGTCTGGCAGCATGAATAAAATGATTTCCACCGATAGCAGTTGCATCGCCATCGCCGGTTACGACCATCACATTCATTTCCGGCTTGAACATTTTAATACCGGTGGCATAAGCTATTGCCCTGCCATGAAGACTGTGAAGCGTATTGAAATCTACATAAACCGGCATTCTGCTGGAGCATCCGATGCCGGAGACCATTGCCGTATTGCTTCTTTTCCATTTTAATTCGTCTATTGCTCTCATAATAGCACCAAGAACTATTCCATTGCTGCAGCCGGGACACCACACGTGCGGGAATTTTTTCCTGTGCCGCAGGTATCTGGTATGAATTATTTTCTGAGGTATCTTTTGCATTTTACTTCACCTCCTTCATTTTATTGATAATATCTGCGGGAGTTATCAATTGCCCGTCGTTTTTCTGAATCGGAATTATTTTCCTGGATCTCCTGCTTTCATAATTCCAAACACCGCCCATTGCCCGCTTTACTTCGTTTAGAAGTTGACCCTGATTTAATTCGGGAACAAAAATATTTCTTACATTTTTCATATACTTTCTGATAGCATCATCGGGGAAAGGCCAAATGGTAAGAGGACGAAGCAAGCCAACCTTTTTACCTGATTTGCGAGCCATTAATACAGCAGTTTTAGCTGCTCTGGCACTAATGCCTGCCGCAAAGATCGCTGTACGTGCATCATCCATATAGAAGCTTTCTATCTGTACCAGATCATTTAAATGATGTTTGATCTTTTTGTCTAATCTTTCCATCATGACCGCAGTTTCATCGGCTCTATTTGTTGGAAATCCGTAAGCGTCATGCGCCAAACCTGTTACATGGAAACGATAACCTTCTCCATAGCTGGCTAGCGGATGAATATATTTAGGATTATCTTCGTAATGTTTATACCATTCGGGTGGAATTGTAGGTTTGATCCTGTTAATGATCTTCACCTTTGCCAGGTCGGGAAGCGTTACGGCTTCTCTCATATGTCCCAGAACTTCATCCAATAACAGCACCACGCAAGTCCTGTATTTTTCGGATAGGTTTACAGCCCTGATGGCTAATTCATAACTTTCCAGGACAGAATCGGGATAAAGAACTATAGCTGGGGCATCACCATGATTTCCCCATCTGGTCTGCATGATGTCAGCCTGAGATGGTTTGGTCGGCAATCCGGTACTGGGACCGCCGCGCATTACGTTCACAACTACGCAGGGCGTCTCGGTCATTTTGGCAAAACCAATGCCTTCCTGCATTAGTGAAAATCCGGGTCCGCTGGTAGCGGTCATAGTTTTGGCGCCGGCAAGTGAAGCGCCGATAATAGCAGAAATACTTGCGATCTCATCTTCCATCTGGATGAATTTTCCACCTCTTTTAGGAAGTTCTACAGAGCAGATTTCAGCAATTTCAGTGGAGGGTGTTATCGGGTAGCCTGCGAAGAAATTCACTCCGGCATCGATAGCACCACGAGCGACAGCCTCATTTCCCTGCATTAAAACAACTTTTGATTCGATATTATTTTTTGTCATTTTATCTCCCTACTTTACCTTTGCACCTGTAATTGCAAAGTTTGGACATAATCTGTCACAGGTTTCACAGTGGGTACATTTTTCCGGATTCTTCACGTATGGTGAGCCGTCTGGCTTTCTTGCCAAAACGCCTGTAGGACAAAATGCAACACAGATACCACATTTAACACACCAATCATGAAAGATATAAACAGGAGATTTTTTATAATCTCCTTCGGTTTTTACCTCGGTATATTCAACTTCCATCTTTACCGGTGAATCATCCGTACGAATGATCGTACCCTCTTTGTGTTTTTCAACATCATTGGGTTTTCTTGCAATGTGCATCATAGCTCCTTGTAAATGCGATAATAGCATTCACTATTATGCTCAGATTTTATTTTTCTTTTCAAAAAATATAAATAGTTTTGATTCTTTATAAAAGGTATATTTAAAGCAATAACTTGAGAGTTCATTATATTTCAGTTCTCTAGACTAAAGGTTTTTAAGCTCAAAGATCCTGTCTCTGAGTTCGGCGGCTTTTTCAAATTCAAGATTTCCTGCTGCTTCTTTCATCTCTTTTTCCAGCAATTCCATGACTTTTTCTTTGGAGTCTAACTCCAAATAATCCATAAACTTAGCTTTATCCGGCAAGCCTTCTTTCCTGCCAGCTTTGTCGTAACCGTCGGCAACACTTGTAGAAGTCATTATGTCGTCAATATTTTTTTTGATACTTTTGGGAGTTATTTTATTTTCTTTATTATAAAGGAGTTGCTTTGTTCTTCTCCGGTTGGTTTCATTTATAGTTTCCTGCATTGCAGCAGTGATATTATCTGCATAAAAAATGACCTTTCCATCGATATGACGGGCGGCTCTACCGGCAGTCTGGATGAGCGAGCGAGTTGAACGAAGAAATCCGGCTTTATCCGCATCCAGAATTGCAACCAGAGAAACTTCCGGCAGATCGAGCCCTTCCCGCAGAAGATTGATCCCCACCAGCACATCGAATTCTCCCAGCCGCAGTTCACGGATTATTTTCGATCGTTCCAGCGTATTGATCTCGCTGTGCAGATATTTAGATTTCACACCTGCTTTTTTCAGGTATTCGCTCAGGTCTTCCGCCATTCGCTTGGTTAATGTTGTAACCAGAATTTTATCACATTTCGTCACCCGAACTCTTATCTGCTCCAGCAGGTCATCCACCTGCGAAGACACAGGTTTAATTTCTATTTCTGGATCGATAAGACCGGTAGGGCGGATCACCTGCTCGACGAAAACACCGTTCGTTTTGGAAAGCTCATAATCTCCGGGAGTGGCGGAAATGTAAATGATCTGATTGATCTTATTTTCAAATTCATGGAACTTTAACGGACGATTATCGAAAGCGGAAGGAAGCCGGAAACCGTAATCCACCAGGTTTTTTTTGCGGGTGTAATCTCCACCATACATTGCGTGGATCTGCGGAATGGAAGCATGAGATTCATCTATCACCATCAGGAAATCATCGGGAAAATAATCCAGAAGGCAGGAAGGCGGCTCACCTTTTTTGGCACCGGTAAGATGTCGTGAATAATTTTCGATACCGGAGCAGTAACTCAATTCACGCAGCATTTCCAGATCAAAATTCGTTCTCTGCTCGATGCGTTGTGCTTCCAGAAGTTTTCCTTCCTTTTCAAAAAAAGCGATCCTGTCTTTGAGTTCTGCCTTAATGAAAGTTATCGCCTTGTTCAGAATTGCTTTGGATGTTATAAAATGATTTGCAGGATAGATGGGATATTCATTCACAACTTCCAGAACGTGATTGTTCAATGGATTTATTCTTGAAATTTTCTCGACTTCATCACCAAAGAATTCTACACGAATGGAATTTTCCAGATAAGCAGGAAAAATATCCACAATGTCACCCATCACACGGAATGATCCGCGTTCAAATGCAATGTCGTTCCTGCCGTAGTGAATGTTCACCAGTTTTTTCAGAAGATCGTCGCGCTCGATGATATCACCCGTTTTTATCCTGATGAGAGCATTTCGATATTCCTCCGGAATTCCCAGACCATAGATACAGGAAACACTGGCAACGATGATCACATCTTTTCGTTCCATCAGGCTCATAGTGGCATGAAGGCGAAGTTTTTCTATCTGGCTGTTAATGTCCGCATCTTTTTCGATATATATATCGCGACCGGGAATATAAGCTTCCGGCTGGTAATAATCGTAATAACTGATAAAGAACTCGACCGCATTTTCCGGGAAGAGCTGTTTGAACTCGCCGTAAAGCTGGGCAGCAAGAGTTTTATTATGTGAAAGCACGAGGGTGGGTTTATTCACTTTTTCTATCACGTTGGCAATGGTGAATGTTTTTCCGGAACCGGTTACTCCGAGAAGAGTCTGGTATTTTTCACCGGAGAGCAGTCCGTCTGCAAGTTCCTTGATAGCCGGGGGTTGGTCTCCTGTCGGCTTGTAGCTTGTTACTAATTTAAATTTATTCATAATCACTAATGAACGCTGATAAGCGCTAATTTTTTATTTCAAATCTTCAATTTCCTTTCTTTTTATTTAATTTTTTGTGGCAAGGATTTTATAGAGAATTTGGCATTTTTAATTATTTGCAAATCTGTTTTAGATTATTCGTAGCTGGAATTATGAAACGAGTAAATTGAATTTCGACTTAGAGGTGATTTAAAAAAAGCTGAATAAGCTTCAAATAATTCTCATCCACTAAAGAAAAAACGCCCGGGATTTCCGGGCGCATCGTTGTTAAAAGACAGATCGATGGTCTGTTCCTGTGTAATTTTATTTCAAAAGTAACATTTTCTTCACACCCTTTGTTTTGCCGTTAACATCAAATTTGTAAAAATAAATACCTGATGCTACTGATTTACCATTGTTGTCTTTTCCGTACCAAATTACCGAATGTTTACCTGACTCAAATTCGTTTTTCACCAAAGTTTTTACTTTTTGACCTTTGATATTATAGATTACAAGTTCAGCGTTCTCAGCGTCCTCTGCTGTGAAGAAAATAATTGTTGTTTTGGGATTGAATGGATTGGGATAGTTTGATAATTGAAAATTTTCTATTGAACATTGAATATTTTCGTCTTCAATTCCTGATCCATCGGTAATATGAATAAAATGTTCCCGTAGGAATTCATCAGTGCTTTCCTGATCGTGAATTATTAATTTCACCGAATAAAAACCGGTATCCTGGTAAGTATATTCAGGTTCTAATTCATAAGAATCAATAGTTCCATCGTTATCAAAATCCCATTCATAAGAGATAACCTCACCAACAGAGTAATTATTGAATTGTACTGTAAAAGGTGCTATCCCTTCTGTTAATGAAGTAGAAAAATTAGCAACCAGCGGTTCTTCACCTTTTGAGAAGGAATGATAAGCCGTGAAAGTTCTACCATAGTCTGTTGAATGGAAAATATAAGTATGTTCTATTGTGTGCATAAGTGCATTATAAGTTACTAATACGTAAACTTCTCCTGCCTGTCTTCCACCAACAAAATCAGTGTAATCAAGCCCTGTATTGAATTGATTAATGTATTGCCAATTCAAACCATAATCATTGCTGTAGGATATTTTCTGTGGTGAACCAGCGAAATTGTATAACTCTCCATATTCAGTTCCACGACTAATATCTCTAATAGGATTTTCATAAGCATTAACAATATTTTGTATCTCTAATGTTTCATAATTATCATAAGAAATTAATAGATACATTGAATCAGGTTGGCTTGTAATTGATACTTTTGCATATCCTATACTATCACTATTATCGATTGCTGTACCTGATAAGTTTCCAAAAAAACCACTACATGAATGATTTATGAAACTTAAACCGTAGTTTTCGCTGTGTGAGGCAATAGAATTATATATTTCTCCCTCATTTCTTCCACTATTTATACTCCAATACCCATTATTGCTGATAAAATTCCAGCTATATTGTTCACCATATTCATACGATCTATACAGGTTTTCAGGCATAGCATATCCATATAAAACTCCGGAGGTAAGGTCAGCGGTAATACTAAAAAAGTTTATATTAGTGTTTAATGTGCTGTCCATACAGGTGGCAGTTTCACCAAAGTCTGTTGAGTGGTAAATAGCTGCCGGTTGGGTTACTGTTGGTCCAATAAAGTATATTTCGCCGACATCAGGTCCGCGAGTTATTCTGTAATCTGCAAAAATCAAGCTGTAAAAAACAAATAGAATAACTAAAATTAGACTAATCTTTTTCATCTTTCTTTCCTCCCTTGTCCCGGCGTAGTCTTAACGTAGCCGGATTATTTTATTTTAATAAAAGCATTTTTCTTATTGGTGAATTATTTATGTTCAATTTATAGAGGTATATTCCTGTAGCTAAATCTTCTGCATTCCACATTATTGGAGACTGATGATTATTTACCGATAATTTCTCTATTAATTGCCCCTTAATGTTATAAATTTCGATAGCTGCTTCTCTTATATTTTGAGGTAACTTATAATTAATGATAGTCGATGGATTAAAAGGATTGGGATAATTGTTTAATTCGATTTGTGAAATATGTAATAGTTCTTCCTCAACTGCATTATTTTCGTTAACATGGATATAATTTGTTTTAATAAAAGCGTCTTCAATGGGAAAATGTTCTATAAGTAGTTTTACAGAATAGTAACCGGTATCCTGATATGTAAAAGCAGGATTTTGTTCATAAGAGTCAATTACTCCATCATTATCAAAATCCCACTCCCAAATTTGAATATCATCTCCACTGGATAAATCTGTGAATTGAACCGTTAAAGGTACTGTACCTTCTGTTGGTTCTGCTTCGAAGTTTGCAAAATACGGAGATGGTCCATAAGAAAATGGATGATATACAGTAAATGTTTCACCATGATCTAAACTATGATATATGAAAGTATGTTTAACATCGCCCATCAATTGCATGTATTCCGCAAGAACAAATAATTCTCCTATCTGTCTGCCACCAACGATATCATTTGAGAGTAAATGATTTTTGAATATCCAATTTTCACCATAATTGTTGCTGTACCATAGTTCTGATATCCTAGATCCATCCGCAGTATAAACAGATTTTAATAAATACAGCTCCCCAGGTTCAAAACCTCTGGTTAAGTAAAAATCGCTTGTACTATTCCAATTAAAAGTATATTGAATTTCGAAATTTTCAAAATTATCATAACTAATTAACAACCATAGTGTGTCATAAACGCTGTATTGCTTTGTCAATGCATAACCAATACTATCTTGTTTATCTATTTCTACTGCTTTTAAAGAACCAAAATATCCATTGTTAGCATGGTTAATAAAATTAACACCATAATCGTCGCTGTGACTAGCTTTGCCATTATAAATATATCCCTCTAGTCTACCACTAAGTATTGCAGAAATGTCATTATTCCTAAAAACCCAGCTTCCTTCTTCTCCGTAGTTATATGAAATGTATAAATTTTCCGGCATTGAGAAACCATAAATAACACCTGGAGTAAGATCAGCAGTAATGCTCATAAAGTTTATGTTTGTATTTAATGTGCTGTCCATACAAGTGGCAGTTTCACCAAAGTCTGTAGAGTGGTATATAGCTGCCGTTTCGGTTACTGTTGGTCCAATAAAATATATTTCACCAATGTCGGGTCCTCTGGTTATTTTATGGTCTGCAAATACTAATGTGCTTGTAAATATTATCGCTATCGCAATAAAATTAATCTTTTTCATCTTTCTTTCCTTCTTATTTCACAATATATTATTAGTAGTTTTTTTTCAACCGATTAAATTTGAATTACTATAATGAGTCCACTCTAAAAAGTCAAATTCAATAAAATGAGAAACCGTTAAAACGGTTAATGCCTTTTTTTGTTTCATTAACCACCAACTTAAGTTGGTGGTTAATAAGAAGATAGCAACTCTTAACCGATTCATCGGTTTCCAAATATTTGATGAATTTTCTAACATATTTCTAATTATACCCTTTTTAGAGTAAACTCTATAATGAATTAATTTTTAATTAATACCATATCCTATTATAACTTTAATTATAAAATGTTGTCAAATGTTTTTTACTTATGTAACTTTTGTCATCTTCCGTACTCTCCGTCAATTCTACCACACTTCACATCAGGAGTTATGAAACGACGGATAAGTCCTACATTAATAAGGCCGAATTCAAACTTTTTAATTGACTTCAATCTGCATCAAATAAATTTCAGAAGAAAATAGAAACAGGGGAATAAATATGAAAAGAAAAAAAGAGACAATTGAGAATAAACAGGATATGTTTGGAAATATCTTTGAAGGAAAATACAAACATATTATTTTTATTTCTCTTCTTTTTATAATTCTATCAGCGTCATTTTTCAAAATGGCATTCAAGAACTATGCACCTCCTGCCAGCGATACGATCCAATGGAGAGGTTCTGCACAATGTATGATGGAATATAATGAAAAAAATAAAGACCAGGCATTATGGAATTCAAATGTATTCGGCGGAATGCCGGGATACCTGATCTCTTTCGGCGCAAAATATCCTTTTATAAATTATTTATCCGGCTATATAAGCAAAGTAATGAGCTGGCGGGTTTTCCTGATGTTCATGATGGGACTGGGAATATACCTGCTGATGATATTTATGAAATTTGATCCGGTAATTGCTTTTATCAGTGCTGTGGCATTTTCGCTTTCATGTCATTTTTTAGGGCTTCTGGAGATCGGGCATAATTCCAAATTCAGGACGGTCGTATATATTCCGTGGATCATGTTCGCCGTCCATTATCTCAAAGAACGCAAAAGCGTCCTGGCTATGGCGTTGGCTGCCATAATGCTGATCGGGCAGCTTAGAGAAAATCATCCGCAGATATCTTATTACACTTTCCTGATGCTGGGAATTTACTGGATATTTCAGCTTGTGTATTCTTGCAGAGACAGGGAAAAACTAAATTTCCTGATCTTCAGTTCGATGCTGCTGGCTGTTTTTGTGATCTCATTTATATCTGTTGCTCAGCCATATTTTTCTACCATCGAATATGGAGAATATACTATCCGTGGCGGTTCTGGCGGACTCGATACAGGATATGCAACCAGTTGGTCTTTCCATCCCCTGGAGATGCTTTCTTTTATTAATCCAAGTTTTTTCGGAGGTGTTTCACCTTATTATTGGGGCTGGATGCCCTTCACACAAACTTCTATGTATATGGGAGTGATCATTCTATTGTTAGCTGTTTTTGCAGTGCTCTTTGACAGGTCAAGAAACGTAATGATCCTCTTAACTATTTCGATAGTTACCCTCTTCATCTCTTTTGGAAGGCATTTGCCATTTCTTTCCAACTTCCTTTTAGATTATCTTCCCGGTTTTAATAAATTCCGCGTTCCGGCAATGATCCTGGTTTTGTTACAATTCACAACAGTGATCCTGGCAGGTTACGGACTGAAATATATTATTCATAAATTTGAAGAAAAAGACAAAGAGTTCTTTGAGCTTGTACAAAAGATATTGATCGGAGTGATCATACTTTTCATTTTATTTTTTCTTACCAGCGGTATCATTGAAAAGATCGGACTTAGTAAAGCCGGCGAAGCTTCCAAATATAGTGTGTCACAAATAAAGCAGTTAAAAGAAATGCGAATGGAAAAACTTATCAACGATGGAATTCAAACAGGGCTTTTGCTTATTGCCGCACTTGGATTTACACTTCTTCTGGGAAAAGGAAAGCTGAAGAAATATTCTTATCTGCTTTTGATAGCACTTCTTGTGATCGTCGATCTTCTTATTGTTGATAAACGTTTTGTTCAGGGACTGGTTCCACAGAAACAGATCGAGAGGTATTACAAAAAAACATTGGTAGATAATTTCTTGTCTAAGGACAAAGAAATTTTCCGGATATACCCGCTTGGAAGAGAGTTCGGACAGAACAAGTGGACATATTACAATCAATCGATCGGCGGATATCACGGTGCAAAATTAAAAAGATACCAGGAGATCATCGAACATTGTCTTAATGCCGAATTCAAAAATCGCATCCCGATAAATTGGAATATCGTAAATATGCTTAATGCAAAATATGTTATCTTCTCCGACAAACTTCCCATTGAAAACCTTGAATATGCTTATTATGACAGGAAACAAAAACTAACAGTTTATAAAAACCTGGATCATCTTCCCCGTGCCTGGTTCATAGAAAATGTGGAATTGATCCGGGAAAAGGAGAACATCTGGAAAAGATTGAATCAATTGGAATTCGATCCTGCAAAAACAGCGATCATCGAAAAGGATATTGGAAATATATTCGTTCCGGACAGCAGTAAAGTAACACTTAAGAACTATGAACTTCATGATCTGAAATTTGAAGTGAAGACAGATACAACTTCATTTCTTGTAATTAGTGAAAGCTATTATCCTGCAGGCTGGAAGGCATATATCGATGGTGCTGAAACAGAAATTTATGCAGTAAATTATATTCTTCGGGGGATTGTTGTTCCCAAAGGTGATCATATCCTGGAAATGAAATTTGCACCAAAATCTTACCTGCTCAGTATAAGATTAACTCTTGCAGGATTGATAACAACACTTCTTTTATTGGTAGTGGGATTGTTCTTTTATTATCGGCAGAATTATAAGGGCGAGATAATCTATGTCCTCAAAAAGTAAATTATACATCGTTGCCATACCTATCGGTAATGCCGATGATATAACTCTGCGTGCTTTAAAAGTTTTAGGGGAAGTAGATTTCGTGATCTGCGAAGAATATAAACCGGGAAGTAGATTCCTGAAATCCTGTGATATTAAAAAACCTCTCGAACTATTGAACGAACATAACGAAAAAGAACAAAGTAAAATTATCCTGGAGAGACTTCTGATAAATACAGAAACTGCTGCCCTTATCAGCGATGCGGGAACACCGCTTTTTGCAGATCCCGGAAATAACCTGGTCTGGCAATGTCATCAGAACGGGATAAAAGTGATCCCTGTTCCCGGAGCTTCTTCCATTATGGCTGCTTTGATGGGAAGCGGTTTGCATCTGGATCAGTTTCTCTACTACGGTTTTCTTCCTGCAAACAGGGATGAACGGATATTTGCCATAAAGAAACTTCCGGGCAGATATGACCTTGTTTTCCTGGAAGCGCCCTACCGTTTAAAACAATTTCTGAGAGATATGAAGTACGTTCTTGGAAAAAAAAGACAGGCTGTTATTGCATACAAACTGACCCAACCGCAGGAAAAATTCTTCTGGGGTACATTAAAAGAACTTTCGATAATGACCGAAGAACTTCCAAAAGGTGAGTTCGTTTTTATTTTGAAACGAACTTACTCTAAATAGGTTATCCGGAAAATTTCATTTTGATCTATCTTATAAAATAAAACTTGACTTGTATCCCAAATGGAATACATTATTTAAACAGGAGGTAATTATGATAAAATCCGCAATGCTTCGAGCTCGAATAGAACCGATCTTAAAGGAAGAAGTAGATTCCATCTTAAAAGAATTAGGTCTTTCTACTTCGGAAGCTATCAACCTTTTTTATAAGCAGATAAAACTTCGTAAAGGGTTACCGTTCCAAGTTGTTATTCCAAATGATCTGACAAAAAAAACTTTTAAAGAAACCGATAAAAATTTAAATATTATCGAATCTGAAACAACAGAAGATATGTTCAAAAAATTAGGAATTTAGTGCTAAAACCTACTTATACTAATCAATTTAAAAAAGACTTGAAACTTATGCTGCGACGAGGAAAAGACAAATCTAAAATCAAAGATATTATGATAACTTTGATCGATGAAAAACAATTAGAACCAAAATTCAAAAACCATAAATTAATCGGAGATTTTCATAATCGCCAAGAATGTCATATCGAATCAGATTGGTTGCTGATTTATAAAATTGAAACAAACAGAATAATTTTTGAAAGAACCGGAACACATTCCGATTTATTCAAATAGAATAAAAAATGTTTGAAAATCATATCCGCTCTTGTTTCCAAGCCCTTGATTGGAAACACAATGATTCCGAAAACCCGGTTTTCAATTTTGATCACAATTGTCCGTTATTCAGACTAAAGCTGAATTCCGCAATTTAGTTTATTCCCAAGTAGGATATTGGAAACGAAAAGAGGGCTTGATAATAAAGTGAAACAAGACGATTCTCAAAGATTGTAACCGAAAATGAGGTAATAATGAAAAAAGATACTTGGTTTTTTATAGTTAATGCAATTGCCGGTATAGGAAAAACCGGACGATTATTAAGCAGATTCATCACTATCCTGAACGACCATAAATTAGATTTCGAGATAGAAATTACAAAAGCACCGAAACACGCTACACAACTTGCAATGGATGCTGTCAAAAGCGGATACACCAGGATAGCTGCTGTTGGAGGTGATGGGACAGTGAACGAAGTGGTGAATGGAATTATGCTTTCCGGAAAATCTGATGAAGTTACGTTTGGCGTCATTCCCGAAGGTGGCGGAAATGATTTTGCCAGAAATTTTGATATTCCGAATTTCGTTGGTAAAGCTGTTTCCACATTGGAAAAGCACAACACCACAAAGGTGGACGTCTGTAAGATAGAAGATTATTATTTCATTAATTCTCTGGGAATCGGTTTCGATGCCAGAGTTGCAGAGTACGCCTGCAAAGCGAAGTATTTGAATGGTCTTCCAAGGTATCTCTTTGCTGTTTTAAAAGCTCTGGTAAAACTCAAACCCTACAAAATGAAAATATCACTCGATAATAAAAATATCGAATCTTCTTTTTTGATGATCACAATTGGAAATGGAAGATATTGTGGAGGAGGATTCAAGCTAACTCCTGATTCCATTGCTGACGATGGGAAATTCGATATCTGCCTTATCGATGCAATCACCCGCAGAAGACTTCTTAGTGTACTTCCAAAAGCGATCAAAGGAACTCATATCGAGCTTCCGGAAGTAAAGATCGAACGAAGTAATTCTATCGAGATAATAACCGATCAGGAAATTCCTCTTTATTTCGATGGTGAATTACCTATTTTAAAAAACCCGAAACACTTTCGGATCGAGTTGCTTCCACAAAAGATTAATTTGATTTGTTGAGGTCGAGACCTTGCGAAGGTTTTAGGACTTCTTGCTTTGTATGACCTTCGCAACGGTTGGATTTTTGAAATCTGATGATTGGGAATTTTTCTTAAAAATTCTTTCCCAACCCTAAAGAACCGGGCTATTGATTAGATTGAAAAATTTGATTTGTAAATTTGAAAAGATCAAACGAGGATAAAAAATGTCAGACCAAATCTCATTATTCGATAAAAAAATAAAACCTACCAATATTCCGTTCGCAGAGAAGATCCGTCCGCAAAATCTCGATGAAATGTTCGGTCAGGAAAAACTGCTGAAAATAGATTCCCAGCTTCGAAATATGATCAAAACAGATAATTTCAGTTCGTTCATTTTGTGGGGACCTCCGGGAACAGGAAAAACAACCATCGCCAGGATCATCGAGCGGCATACAAATAAAATGTTCATCTCGTTCAGTGCGGTTCTTTCCAGCATCAAAGATGTAAAAAATGTGATGAAACAAGCTGAATATTTACTGCAAACTCAAAATAAAAGCACCATTCTTTTCATCGATGAGATCCACCGTTTCAATAAATCGCAGCAGGATGCTTTTTTACCTTATGTGGAATCCGGAGCGATCATCCTGATCGGGGCAACAACAGAAAATCCTTCTTTTGAAATTATTCCGCCGCTTCTTTCCCGCTGCCATGTTTTTGTGTTGGAACAGCTTTCCAATGAAGATATTGAAAAAATAATCAAGCAGGCAGTTTCCAAAATAGAAAAAGAAATAACGTTTGAAGAAAATTGTATCCCTTATTTAGCCGAACAAAGCGGCGGAGATGCCCGCAAAGCTTTGAATTACCTTGAAAGCATCAGCAAAAATGCCAAACCAGAACAAAAACTCGATGTGGAATTCATTTCCAAAATTCTTGCGAAAAAAGCAATGTTCTATGATAAAGACAGGGAAGAGCATTACAATGTAATTTCTGCTCTGCACAAATCTCTTCGGGGAAGTGATCCGCAAGCGGCACTTTACTGGCTGGCAAGGATGCTGGAAACCGGAGAGGACCCGATGTATGTGGCACGCCGTTTGGTGCGATTTGCTTCCGAAGACGTGGGACTTGCCGACCCGAATGCTCTGGTTCAGGCAATTGCGGTAAAAGAGACCGTTCACTTTCTGGGAATGCCGGAAGCAAATGTTGCGCTGGCGCAACTGGTCGTCTATCTGGCGACCGCACCAAAGAGCAACTCACTGGAAACAGCTTACATCAAAGCTGCTGCGGACGCTCAAAAAACCAGTCACCTGGGTGTTCCGTTTCATATCCGCAATGCTCCAACCAAACTAATGAAAGACCTCGATTACGGCAAAGGTTATAAATATGATCATCAATATGAAAATGCCTACTCTTATCAGAATTATTTTCCCGAAAAGATGGATGAAAAAATATATTATCAACCATCGAAATTCGGTTTTGAAAAGGAAATTCAAAAACGACTGGATTGGTGGAAGAAGTTGAAGGAGAAAGAAAAAAAATGAAATATTTAATCCTTTTTTTTGTATTCTTATCTGTTGTCTCATTATCAGCAGATGAAATCCTGGTTTCCGTAAAAAACCCGGATAACCCGGTTGTGAAATGGGTTGAAGAACAAAACATAGAGATCATCATTTTCCATGAGAATGAACTACTCGATATCATCATCGATGAAAAGCAGTTAGCTTATCTTCAAAATAATCGATACGATTTTGAAATTCTATCTACCGAAGAACAGCGGCTTCGAGATATTGCAGGTTATAGAAATTATGAAGATGTAACAACCGAACTTGAGCGAATTGCAACTGATTATCCGAATATAACTCAATTAACATCTCTGGGAAATTCAACCTGCTACGATTATTATTTAGGAGGAGATAACGATTATTTCGCTTTTCAGTTTGAAGTCTGGTGTCTTAAACTTTCCGATAATCCTGAAACTAATGAAGATGAACCCAATATTTTTTACGCTGCGGAAATTCATGCAAGAGAACCTATCAGTCTGGAAGTCGATATGTATATTTTAAATTATCTTGTTTCCAATTATGGAGTAATTGACAGCGTTACCAGTTGGATAGACAGTACGCAGGTCTGGTTCATTCCCCTGATGAATCCTGATGGACATAAACTGGTAACGGAAGGCTGGCACACATATCACCGCAAAAATATGCGGGATAATAATGCCAACGGAATACCTGATTACAGTACAGCAGATGGTGTCGATCTGAACCGGAATTTTGGTTATGTCTGGGGACTTAATGGTGCATCCAGTTCTCCAAGTTCATCAGTTTATCACGGACCTTATGAATGGTCGGAACAAGAATCTGTATTTGCCAGAGATTTGATCTACGCCCATAAATTCTATGCCGGAATAACTTATCATTCTTATGGTCAATATGTATTGTATCCTCTTGGTCATCTGCCCGGAGTTTGTTCTTATGACCATGAAATTATGGATGAACTTGCAGTTGATATGGCTGTGACTATTCCACGCATCAGTGGTGGTGGATATTACGCGCCAATGCAGGCGGTTGACTTTGGTTACACCTGCCAGGGAACAATGGGCGATTGGGGTTATGCGGAACAAAGGATTTTCGCATTCACGATCGAACTGGCAACCACATTTATCCCACCGGAAAGTCAGGTCGATCAAATTTGCGAGGATAACCTGCAAGCTGCTCTGATAATGCTGGATAGAGTAAATCATTCTACTGTTACAGGTTTAATTTCCGATGAAAATGATGAACCCATCATTGCAGAAATCTATGTAACGGAGATCGATAGTGCAAGCGGAATGACCTCGGTCGAACCGTTTCGAAGTGACAGCACTTTCGGCAGGTATTACCGGATTCTTTTACCGGGAAATTACACTTTCACTTTTCATAAAGATAATTATGCAGACATTATAAAAAGCAATATCAACGCCAGTGAAGATTTCGTTACAGAACTAAATATTTGTTTAAAACCCGAATTTATTAATTCTCAAAATATTAATATCTTTATTGAAGAAAATTTTATCCATTTACAGTGGGAAGATGAAGCAGATTATAATTATGAAATCTATTCATCCGAAAACCCTTATACTGATTTTGAGTTGAATACTTCCGGTGAGTTTATAGGAAATAGCCACTGGAAAGAAGCTTTAACAGATAACAAAAAGTTTTTTATGATCAAAAGAATTCCTGCCTAAATCCTAAAAAAATGAAGAACAATTGAGTCTGTTTTGAGAAAACCGGCATTCTCGTGAAATTGGAATCCATGAAAATAGCCGTACCATAATTTGATTGACACATTTTTTTTATTTCAAACTTTTACTGTAGGCTTTTTAGATGATGATTAGATGAGAATATTGAAAACAAAGATTAAAGGTTCATGATAACCAACAGAAAAAAGTTGTTGTACAACAATTTACCGTAACTATAGGTTGGTTATGTACAATAGAATAATTGGCGTGGCATGCCGGCATTAGTGGCAACAAAGGAGGAATAAAAACTCAAAATTTAAAAATACACCGCATCAATAATATATACTAAAAATGAAATAAGGAGAAAAAGAATGAAAACAACAACTAAAACATTATTCGCACTAACAATGTTACTCTTTGTTAGTGGCACTATTTTTGCTCAAATACCTGAATGGCAATGGGCAGAAAAAGCAGGGGGAAGTTATTCTGATATTGTTTCAGGAATTAGCACAGATTCGGATGGAAATGTATATATGACCGGTCATTTTCAAGGGTCAGCCAGTTTTGGCTCTTTTACTTTAATAAACAGTGGTGGAATGGATATTTTTATAGCAAAAATGGATGCAGTCGGTAACTGGCTCTGGGCAAAAAGAGCAGGTGGAAGTGATCAAGATACAGGTTATGGAATTAGAATAGACTCAAATGATAATATTTATGTAACTGGACTTTTTCAAAGTACAGCCGATTTTGGCTCTTTTACTCTAACCAGTAGTGGGGGAAGTGATATTTTTGTAGCTAAATTAGACACATCGGGCAACTGGTTATATGCAGAAAAAGCAGGTGGAAGTGATTATGAAAGTGGTTTTGGCATAAGCACAGACTCAGATGGTAATGTTTATGTAACTGGAAGCTTTCAGGGCATAGCTGGTTTTGGCTCTTTTACCTTGAATAGTAGTGGAGATTATGATATTTTTGTAGCTAAATTAGACACATCGGGCAACTGGTTATATGCAGAAAAAGCAGGTGGAAGTAATTATGATAAGGGTTATGGAATCAGCACAGATTCAGATGGAAGTGTATATGTAACCGGCCATTTTGTTGATACTGCCAGTTTTGGTTCTTTCACTCTGACAGGTAGTGGAATTAATGATATTTTTGTAGCAAAAATGGATACAAATGGTAACTGGCTTTATGCTGAAAAAGCTGGTGGAAGTAATCAAGATATAGGCTCTGGAATTAGTACGGGATTAGATGGAAATGTATATATAACTGGAAAGTTTGAAGGTACAGCCAGTTTTGGTTCTTTCACTCTGACCAGTAGCGGATATAATGATATTTTTGTAGCAAAAATGGATGCAGTCGGCAACTGGCTCTGGGCAAAAAAAGCAGGTGGAAATGATCAAGATTCAGGTTATGAAATTAGCACAGATCCAGATGGAAATATATACTTAACAGGATATTTTTATGATACTGCCAATTTTGGTTCTTTTACACTGACCAGCAGTGGACATAATGATATTTTTGTGGCTAAAATGGATGCAGATGGTAACTGGCTCTGGGTAGAAAAAGCAGGTGGAAGTGATCAAGATATAGGCTCTGGAATTAGTACGGGATTAGATGGAAATGTATATATAACTGGAAGGTTTGAAGACTCAGCCAGTTTTGGTTCTTTTACTTTGTATAGTAGTGGAAGTTATGATATATTTGTAGCAAAAATTGGCAATAGCACTAAAGCAGTGGAAACTAATTTACCTATAAGACTCAATAACTTATCTAATTATCCAAATCCATTTAATCCCACAACAACAATATCGTTCTCGATTCCAGATGAGAGTAAAATTGATCTTTCGGTTTATAATATAAAAGGTCATAAGATTAAATCACTCGTAAAAGAATCGTTTGATGCTGGTAATCACTCTATTGTTTGGAATGGTAATGATGAATCGGGAAATTCTGTTAGTTCAGGTTTATATTTCTACAAATTGAATGTTAACGGTAAAACTGAAGCAGTGAAGAAATGCTTGCTGTTAAAATAATGAAAATGCTGCTAACACACAGCTCTACAGCCAAGCAAGAAGAGAAAATCTCATCCATTGCTCTGGAGTGATCTGACGTGTCACGCCGGCATTAGGTGAAATAAGAAATTTCCATCGATCAATTTGTTATTATGAGTTTTTGCAAAAAAAAGAGTTCTGCAAAAAAATATTGTTCATCAAAATTGCAAAAGTGAAAAGGTAAAAAATCGGAAATCGCAATCTGAAATTTTAAAGTCGTTAACTTTTTGGTTTCGGTTTAACCGAGTTAGGAGGATAATAAATGAGTTTAAAAAGGGAACTGTCTCAATTATATAAAAGATACCCAATATTAACAATAATTGCGATTATTGTTTTCTTAATATTTCTTATTGGTCCTATATATGAAATTGGTAAAGAATTGGGAAGTGCTATTTATTACTTAATCCATTAAATGGTTTTTTAACTCTAAATTTTTAAGTCGAACTTTTAAATCTAAATTTAAACGGCTCAAAGTTTCGTGTTGAAAATTAAATCGGAAGACAAAATGTTTCTGCTCGCATAAAATTAATTTTCCTATTAAAAAATTCTGTGGTAAACGGAAACAAAGTTTAAAATCAAAATGAAGCCGAACAGCGAATTATTTTTTAAAGATTATTATAAAAAAGAAAAAAAGAAAAACACAATTTTCAACGAGATGTCATCAGCAAAGAGTAATTTGCAATTAATGTTTAAAAATTCAGTTTACCGGTTTTGTTTTCAGTTTGGTCATCGTGGCGTTGATTGAATGATTTTTCAACTGGAAAATCTAAAAAAATTGTTGAGCGTTTTTTAACTTTGTGGTTTGCTCGGGGTTTGTGCACTTTTGAAAAATGATTGAATCGGCTAACACAAGCCTCCACATTCAGATTGAAAGAGAATATGACAGAACGTGGCAGGCTCAACCATTAAACAACATTCCGCTTCGCTTCATGTTGTTTAATGCCGGCGTGACACTAAAAGATACTCGCAACCGTATCGAAGCGGAACGTCGTTTAACATTGCGTACACGTGGACTCGCAAATCGGCAACCCTTGACTTTGATTT
>JAUVLE010000243.1 GCA_030595905.1 Candidatus Cloacimonadota bacterium
GATGAAATATTAAAGCAGGGTTTTGATCCTGTGATCGATGACGGCGTGCTTGCGAACATCTCACCATTCCAGAAAGCAGGAGTACTGGGCATGAAAAATGTATTGAACAAGAACCAGTTTAAAAAAGGACTGCAATTACTGGATGAGTATATTGCAGAGAGGAAACGTATCAGTGATAATGTGAACAGGGAGACTTGAATATGATCGTCCAGTGGTTAAACGAAACAATTGAATCATATTTTGAGGCGGTACCGCAAAATAGGGTGTTCCTATTTTTTGACCCATCACGCGATTACTCCCGAATCATAGAGCATTTAAGCGGAAACTTTGAATTGCTCAAAGCAGAAGGAAGCCTCTTAAAGCTAAAATATCAGATCGAGATCGCTGAGCCTGATAAAAATTTCGTCATATACCTCCCATTCCAGAATAAGCCGGATAACGTATCATATCTTAAAGAGTATACCTATACTGGCAAAGTATTCTCCGATACATTGTATATGTTTTTGAAAAAGAAAAATGTTAAATTTCCCACAGAAACACGCAAAATATCTGAAATCAAAAAGAGTTTACCAACACTTGCACTGGAATCCATTGAAAAAAGCGAAGAGTACTGGGATAATGTTTTCGATAGGTCGGGAGCAGAACTGGTGCTGCCGGATTTCAGGGAAAAACTGCTGCAGTTCATCGAATATCCGGAAGAAACATATCAGATACTAAACGATGAAAACAAAGTCGATGCTTTTGGGAAAAAGATGATGGCTGAATATGGATTCCAGGATGACCTGGATAATCCGGAACAGTATCGATATAACTTTTTCAGGCAGCTATGCTTCACAGAAGTCTACCAGATATTAAAAAATCCTTCACCATACCCTTTCAAGGAGTATGTATCAATTGAGGACAGGATTGGTAACAACGTCAAACTGATACAAGATATCAGATTACATAATCACTATCGTAAAACATATTATGATCTGATTTCCCAGCTCGATAAGAGCTACAACATCAAGAATTTTGCCAGAACACATCCTTTAAACCCTGATATAGAGACGTTCAAGGCATTCGACATAGAAGCGCTCAACACCCTGAATGACCTTGCCGGAAAATGTCAAACAAAAACAGATTTTACAGACCTGATCTTTAACAATAGCGATCTGGTAAAGAAAAAATCCAACGGTTTCTGGGGAAAAGAAGGTGACATAGGGGAATGGTCGCTGCTTTTAACGCAAAGTAGCATGATAGAACTGATCCGGGAATTTAAAAAAGAGCTTCCGAATATCAGTGATGAACAGGTCTTAATTAACAGGTATTGTGAAAAATACTACGAGATCGATCAGCTTTACAGGCAGTACATAACAGATTCAAATGAGATCGATGATTTGGTCGAAAATATATACGTGTGGATTGAAAAATTCTATATCGGATATCTCGATGACCTCAATTCCCTCTTTTCTCAAAAAATCTTCGAAAAAGAAAAATGGGAACTGCAGGATATACTTTTCCAGGGTGATTTTTTCAAAAAGCTTGATTTCAAAGACAATCCAAAAACCGGGATAATAATTGTAGACGGGTTGCGGTTCGAACTTGGAAAGGAAATAGTTCAACGGATTACAAACGATTTCAATGTACATATCGAGCCCATGTATGCACAGATACCCACAGATACGGTGGTAGGCATGGCTGCACTGCTCTCACCTGAAAAATACGAATTCGATTGTGATTCAACAGGCATCATGATCACCTCAGATGGAACTCCTATGAATAACAAGCCTCAAAGGATCAGTTATTTGAAATCAAAAGTAGGAAAAATATCAGAGTTCAATATTACAGATTTTAATGATAAGACAACAAAAGAACTCCGGAAAATAAAATATCCGGTTGTAATATTCTCAGGCGATCCTGACCAGTTAGGAGAGGCAGGTGGAATCGATTATCTTCAATTGATCTCACAACGCTTAAGCTCAATAACAAAAACCATAAAAAAACTGTTCAAGGCGGATTATTCGGAAATACATATAGTCGCTGATCATGGTTTTCTAACCTTTAAAGATCCGGAAAATAAATTCAGGATCAGCGATAAACCAGGGTTCATAAAAGATTCCAGACGATTTGCATGCGGCGAAAATCTCGATAATGAGACTTTAGTATAATTCAACATTCCAGGCACGAAAACTGCACTATATTTCCCGAGAAGCATATATTATTTTAAAAAAGATTCATTTTGGCATGGCGGTATATCGATTCAGGAAACGATAATCCCATACATAACAATAAAACCTAAAAAAGATGCAATTAATAAGATTGATATTCAGGTTGAAATGGATAAAGGAATATCAAACAGGATCTTTGAAGTAAAAATACAACAAAAATGGACTGGTCTTGAAGGAAAACCCAGAACAGTTGAGGTTCTTGCGTACTATGATGGCGAATTGATCTCAACCAGACCTGCATGTGAGATCGGAACAAAACAAGAGTCACTCATGGTCAGGATTTTGCCTGCAAAACACATCCCGAAAGGAGACAAAATTAATGTCATAGCCCGGGACCAGGAAACAAGGGAAATTTTGTACGAGACAGAGAAAGATGCACTGGTTACTTTTGAAGAAGAAGATTTTTAGGAGGACGTTAAATGGACACTTATAATCTGGATGATCTGGACAATAAACTCTCATCTACATTTCCGGGTAGAATTGTAAAAAAGGATCTGGTCCGCCAGATGAAGAGCGGAATAAATGTCCCTGTGTATGTTTTAGAATATCTTCTCGGCAAATATTGTGCCTCAACTGACAAAAAGATCGTTGAGGAAGGACTGGAGTATGTCAAAGACACCCTTTCAAAACATTATTGCAGACCAGACGAAAGTGAGAAAATCAAATCCTTTATCAGAGAAAAAAATGGGTACAGAGTTATCGACAAGATAAAGGTAAGGTTGGTCGAAACCGAGAATCAATATTGGGCAAGCCTGACCAATTTAGGAATAGATTACGTAAACATTCCGGAAGAGTATATAAAAAAATATGAGAAACTGCTGGAAGGTGGAATATGGGCTTTAATAGATGTTGGTTACGATGATGAGATATTCCATAAAGGAAAAAACCGACCATTCTTTATCCAGAATTTGAAACCGGTTCAATCAGCAACGATAAATCTGGACGAGATCCGGGACAAAAGAGTGAATTTCTCAAGAGACGAATGGCTGGATCTGATCCTGCGGAGTATCGGGATGGAACCTTCACATGAAGATATGACCCACCGTCAAAAACTGCTCATGGTGGCCAGACTGATTCCGCTTGTGGAAAATAATTACAATTTGATCGAACTCGGACCAAGGGGTACGGGAAAGAGTTTTGTTTTCAGAGAAGTAACACCTTTCTCAATATTGATATCCGGAGGTAAGACTACTGTCTCCAACCTGTTCATGCATATGGGTACTGGTAGAGTCGGACTTGTGGGTTTCTGGGATGTAATCGCATTTGATGAAGTTGCAGGAATGAAATTCACAGATTTTGAAACCGTCCAGATTTTAAGGGATTATATGGAATTGGGGAGCTTCTCAAGAGGAAAGGAAGAAATTTCAGCTACTGCGTCTTTCGTATTCAACGGCAACATTGACGATATTGAAACTACTCTCGAATATGGACATCTGTTTATGCCTTTACCTGTTGAAATGCAAACATCCGCATTTATAGAGAGGCTACACTGTTATATCCCGGGATGGGAACTGAATAAACTTAAAGCGGATTATTTCACAACTCATTATGGTTTCATTGTGGATTACTTATCGGAGATATTCCGAGAACTTAAGAAATCTAACTATATTGATGTGATCGACAAAGATTTCAGCCTCGGAAAAAAGATGAGCACGCGGGATTCAAAAGCAATCCGAAAAACAGTATCAGGATTGGTCAAAATCCTCCATCCGGATGGTAATTTCACAAAAGAAGAATTAAGAGAATATCTTGTTTTTGCCATTGAAATGCGATATCGGATCATCGAACAACT
>JAUVLE010000273.1 GCA_030595905.1 Candidatus Cloacimonadota bacterium
TCAAAGTGTGTTCATATATCTACAGTCGGAGCGCAAAAAGAGATGGTTGCTCCTGCACTTGTGGGAATTTTAACACCTTTCAATATTGGGATGATAACGGGCGTTGCGGGTGTGATGGGAGTTTTAACAGGCGGATTGACAACAGGTTTTGTGCTGGCGGTGATGATGAATAATGCCGGTGGTGCCTGGGATAATGCAAAAAAATATGTTGAAACCGGACATTTCGGCGGAAAGGGTTCCGATTATCATAAAGCTACTGTTGTAGGCGATACTGTGGGTGATCCTTTCAAGGATACTTCCGGTCCTTCCATAAATATCCTGATAAAACTTATGAGTATGGTCAGCATTGTTTTTGCCGGCCTTATCGTTGCCTATTCTCCGGTAGTAGAATCTCTTTACAGCGGAAAGAAAGAAAAACCTGCGATAGAACAGAATATCGAAGAAGAAATATTGGAAGAAGAATCCGACTTACTTATCGAAGAAACGCAGGAATAAAATAGCTACTGTCATACCCGACCTGCCTGCCAAGCCGTAGCTTTTCGAAGGCTGGATCGGGTATCTGTTTTTCTGATGTTCAGGGATTCCCGCTTTCGCGGGAATGACAAGAACGCGGGAATGACAAAGAAAAAATAAAATAAAACTTGCCAGTTATTGAAGCTGGCAAGTTTTTTATTGTTTATTGGAGTATCGTCGATATGAAAAGATATTGCCTGGTTATTCTCGTTTTGATAGTAGCATTTAATGCTTTCGGAAAAGAAAAGATAGGACTTGCCTTGAGCGGTGGCGGTGCCCGTGGCTTTGCTCATATCGGCGTTCTAAAAGTAATCGATGAACTTGAAATTCCTGTCGATTGCATTGCCGGGACAAGCATAGGTGCGGTGATCGGTGGATTGTATGCCATGGGTTATTCCGGTGCGGAGATCGAAGAGATATTCCTCAATATCGAATGGGATGACATCTTTGACGAATCGATCTCACGTAATGATATATATATCGGACAGAAGCGCTGGAAACCTTATTCAAATTTCAACTTTGCACTCGATGACAGATTCATACCGCTTATCCCGCAGGCTTTTATTTCCGGGAATAATTTGGTAAACACATTATTCGATATCACATATCCTGTTTCCCACATCAGGGATTTCAATGATCTTCAAATTCCATTTCGCTGCACAGCAACCAATATCCTGAACGGCGAATTAAAAGTTTTTTCAGAAGGTTCGTTAATAGAGGCTTTACGGGCTTCCATGTCATTTCCATCCGTCATCGAACCATTTGAGCTGGATGGTCAGCTTTATATAGATGGCGGGATTCGCGCAAATCTTCCTGCAGAGATCGTTAAAGAAATGGGAGCAGACTTTATTATCGGCATAAAAGCCAATTCCGGTTTGAAGAATAGAGAAGAATTGATGTCGCTGATCGATGTGCTGGACCAAACTATTAACCTGAATATCACAGAAAATGTAGAAAAGTCCGTTCAAATATGTGATATCCTGATAGAACCCGATCTTGAAAAATATTCTATTCTAAATTTCAAAAAGAAAAAAGAACTGATCGCTATTGGTGAACAAGCAGTCAGACAGTATTTCCTGGAGCATGATCGTACTTTTCTTAAAAAAGATAAAAAGAAAAATGTGGATGTTCTTCCTGAAAAAATAACATTCTCCAAGATCATCATTATCGGGAATAAACACCTGAGCAAAACTAAAATTCGAGAATATCTGGGATTGCAAACTAATGTTTCTTATTCCAAAAATGAGATCGAAGATGCGATCACAAAAACTTATCATTCCGAGCTTTTTAAAGTGATCTATCCGGTTATCCGCAAAAAAGATTCTTCCTATCATCTGATCGTTAAAGTGAAAGAAAGAAATCGTAAAAACCTGGGATTCAACCTCTCATATAATAACAGTAATGAGCTTGCAGCCGGTGTTACTCTCGATTTGAACAATATAATTCAGAAAAATTCCAAACTGCTGGTAAATATTCAACTTGGAGCCAGAAACGAATTTAACCTGGACTACGCAAAAAATTTTGGTAAACATTGGGGAATTTATTTCAGAACATTTCCGTATATAAAAGAACACAAATTATATTCTTATAATAGTGACCATGAAAAAACTAACAGTGTTAGATCGTCCGAATACGGTGGTACTCTCGGCATCGGTCTATTTGCCAGGAAGTCTATCATCACAGAAGCTTACGGATATACTTTCAGGTCGAATCTATACAGGGATGTTGCCGAATTTGAAGACACACAATATACTTCCACAGGTATAGGGATCAAACTTTATCACGAAAGCCTGGAAGATTATGTTTTTCCTATGAAAGGAATCGAGATACTGATGAAATTTTCTACTGCAAAAAAAGGACTTTACTGCGATAAAGGAAACAGAAAATTCTATACAAGATTACGTATGCTGCTGCCGTTTGGAAAAGATTTTTCAATAAAATATAAATTTGAATACGGTTCATATTTTGAAAATTCTAATATCGAATTTGACCCGTTCTATATCGGTGGAATGGATAGTTTCATGGGTTTATATTCTCATGAAATGAGTGCTCCGATCTTCAAGATCAATACTGTTGCTTTCAGGATAAATTTCTTAAAATATTTCTATGGCGATCTTCAAATAAATATTCTGAACCTGGGTAATGTGGATTACTGGCTTCCCGAAGAATTCCTCTATAAAGCTGCCGGAGTAAAGATCGGTTGTAAAACAATGTTTGGACCAATACGTGCTGGAATGGCATTGGATGAAGATGGTAAAAGTTATTACTATTTATCTATAGGATATGAATTCGATCCGTTCGAATTTTCAAGAAGATAATGAGTGTCATTCATCGTAAGGCGGATAGGTTCAAGTGGTCAACTTATCACAAGATGATAAAATCACTTGTGACAAGTTTCGGATACTACCGGCGGATAAATCCTCCAAAGGCGGATAAATCCCATGAAAGGCATTGTCATTCCTGTGCAAACGTGCAAACGGGAATCTATGTCTGTTTCTATCGACTTAAGTCGAAGGTTAGGTTTTCATGCTTCCTCCGACTGTTTAGGTTGTCTTCCACCGATTGAAATCAGTGGTTAGGATTTGAGATAGATACCATTGCTGTTCAATTATGCTAATTGAACCAAAGCAGGAATATTTACCTCACCCTGCTGCCTGCACCGCCGTAGTTTTATCGAAGGCGTGTCCCTCTCCCGCTCCTGTGTCACCGGCGAGGGAACCAGCCAAAGGCTGACAAGCATAAG
>JAUVLE010000065.1 GCA_030595905.1 Candidatus Cloacimonadota bacterium
GCAGGTCTGGCATTGTGTCTATCAATTTTATTTATAATAACAATTGGATTTAAGCCTAATTCCAAAGATTTTTTCAATACATATTTTGTTTGCGGCATTGGTCCTTCAAAAGCATCGACCAATAGCAATACAGAATCCACCATTTTCATAATTCGTTGAACTTCACCACCAAAATCAGCATGACCGGGTGTATCTACGAAATTTATTTTATAATCTTTGTAGGTAACAGATGCATTCTTGGAAAATATGGTTATACCCCGCTCTCTTTCAAGATCATTGCTGTCCATTACACACTCGGCAATGTTCTGATTTTCTCTGAAGATGCCGGATTGCTTTAAAACAGCATCTACCAGAGTGGTCTTGCCGTGGTCCACATGAGCGATGATGGCGATGTTTTTAATCTTTCTCATTATTCCTCATTTTATATTTATTACAATAAGATGTCTTAACAATTTTGGTTGTTTTAGAGTCAATTTATTTTCAGCAACTGATAAACTCTGATAATGGGAATATATGCCGCTGACTAATACGGATTAAATCTGATAATGGAAATATTAGCCAATTCTACGACTTGTTCCTTTTAAAAAGCCATGAAGTATTTAGAACATAGTTTGTTTTTTATCGCTATTTATGTGATGTTTCATTGAATAGCCTCGCCTCTTCAGGGCGGGGATGACTTTACGAAACTTCTCACAAGTGTCATTCCCACGAAAGTGGGAATCTAAAGTAAGTTTCGGAGAGTTAATTTACAACCCCGGCTCTCCCCTATGTTCATTATTTGTATGCCTGTTTACATAATTCAAGTTGAGTTATTTATTAACTAATTATAATCATGCTATGCTTTTTTTATTTAGTTTTTTCAAACAGTGGTTCCATGAAACTCTCAATATATTTAATGCAATCCTGAAAAGAAAGATCAATTTCGATGTCCATCCTATTTAAAAAAGCTATCCATTGTTTAGCTTTTATTGAATCATTGATGAACTCATCTGAATATATTATTAGGCGATTTGATAGTTGAGTCTCACGATTTTTAAATGTTGTCTCAATTGCTTTTCTTAAAATATCAGATTCAAATTTATAATGATTTGCCATGAAATATATATCATAAAAATCTTTCATTCTGCTGGTGGTAAAACCAAGTTTAACTATAGCTTCAAATTTTTCCGCTATTGCAGATTCCGGTGTGTAAGTAATGAGTTCAGGAATTGGCATATCTGACAATAAAACCGGAAAATTCAGAGAAAGTGGTTCTGGTACAATTATATCTCCAAACCCAATATCAAAGTGAATTCTTCTCTTAGCCTGACCGAGATATGCTTCACAATAGATTCTTATACCATGATAATCCGCATCTTCCTTGACTATTTCTGAATCTAAACTTTCGGGATCGAAGTTTACACCATCCTTATCTTTTATGGAAATCACTTCTTTCATTATCTGAATAAGGTTCTTCTCAGCATTAGAGATATTAATTCCAAGAAAATCGATATCTTTTGTCGGTCTGGAAACCGGGAAATCATATACGAGAAAAAGGAGAGCTCCTTTTAAAATGAAATTTAGTTTATAGGGAGAAATGGATAGCCTATATAATAATCGTTCCTGAAAATATTGCAGCAAAGCAGCATCGAAATTACGATTTGTTACTTTTGATAGATTAAACAATCTTGTTCTTACTGAAGCTGCAATATTCTTTATCTCTCTTTTCATTCGATCATCATTGCCTTCAGATATGGAAGCATCACTATCTTCACCTGGCATTTGATGGCATATTCCCGAAGTTTAACAATATCTGCATCTTTGCGTTTCAGGTAATTCTTCAGACCTTCCAGAGCCAGGTCTTCCCCGAGTTTATTGCGATAACGAAACATATCGCAAATGGTTTTTTCTGCATTATATATCTTGAATATTCCCGTCTTTGTGATTTTCTCTTCAATGCCAAGATCATAAAATCTTTCTCGAAAATAAAAAACATTCACCGGTGGATATTCAATGATGTTCTGCTTATCTGAATTTGGAAGTGCCACATACACTTTAGAGGGATTAATTGTTGAAAGTTGGTGAAATTCAAGTGCGGAAATAAGACAGATAATTCCTCTTTTCATAGAATTGCACACATCAATGAAACTTTGAGAATATTCACCTATACCATACATATCAGAAAGACGATATAGTCCTGGTTTGATTTTCTCAATTTTTCCCAGAACCAGAATTTGTTTAATTTTGCGAGTATGAAATCCAGCCTGCTTCAGTTCCTTCATTCGAGCATAACCCCTGTTTTCTCGAAAAAACTTTATAATTTCTTCCATTGGTTCTTTACCTCTGTCAATAGCTTCTATTGACCGATAAAACGAACCACCCGATATCTGTCAACTTTTTATTTTGCAATCGTCTTCTCCTACCACAGTTCTATTAAACTTGCTCCGCAATGACGTCAGGAGTGTGGAGTGAAGATGGAATGATTTAACACCGAAAATCACCGATCATCACCGGAAATTGGAGCACACCACAATCTTTGCTCATGCCATAAATGTCGGACTATTTATGTAATGTTTCATTGAATAGCCTCGCCTCTTCAGGGCGGGGATGACTTTACGAAACTTCTCACAAGTGTCATTCCCACGAAGATTGTCCTCACGAAAGTGGGGAGTGGAAATCCGGCAACTGCCGGATAAGTTTCGGAAAGTTAATTTACAAACCCGGCTCTCCCCTATGTAAATGATTTGTAAGAATGTCTGCAGACTTCAAAGATCTGGAATGTATAAAAATATTCTGCTATAAATAAAATCAATTTGCTACTTGCAACCACTCTTCGGTAAACAATTTTGCCTGTTGTAGAACCGTTTCTGTGGCGATTGCCTGTTTATCGGGTGGATAACCGTATTTGCGAAGTAAACGTTTAACCATAACTTTCAACTTGGCTCTGACACTTTCTTTCAAATTCCAATCTATAGAAGCATTTTTACGAATGCGATCTACCAGTACAATGGCAAGTTCTTTTAGTTTCTCATCGCCCATAAGCTCTTTGGCGCTTTCATTATCTGCCAGAGCATCGTAAAAGGCTAACTCTTCGAAAGACAAACCTAAATCTTCACCTCTTGAATCGTCTTTTTTGATCTGCTTGGCAAGCTTGATCAGTTCATCGATAACTTCAGCAGCTGTAAGAAGATTATTTTTGTATTTTCTAATGGCTTGATCCAGCATTTCCATAAGCTTCTTACTCTGGATAACATTCTTTTTCAGGCGTGAATGGATCTCTTCATTAAGAAGTTTTTTGAGAAGCTCAAAAGCAAGATTCTTGCGTTTCATACCGCGAACTTCTTCCAGAAATTCATCTGATAAAATGGAAAGTTCCGGTTTTTCCAAACCGGCAGCCTGGAAAATATCGATGACTTTATCTGAAACAATAGCCTGGTCTATCACCTGACGGATGGCAGTTTCAATTTCTTCGCTTGTTCTGCCTTTGCCCGTACGTTCAAACTTGACGAGACGAGATTTGACAGCCTGAAAGAAAGAAACTTCTTCTTTGATTGCTAATGCCGAAGGATGTGGAATTGCCAGAGCAAAAACTTTTGATAAGATCGTGGTTTCATTTATATAACGTGATTTACCATCTTCCAAAGAAAGGATGTGTTCTTCTGCCTGTAGTATTATTGAAAGCTTCTCGGAAATATCGGCATTGAAGTATCTCTTATAATCGAAACCTTGATAGAATTGCTGAACTACTTCCAACTTTTCCAGCATGAGATCGACAGCCTGCTGCTGCATATTTACGGGAGAACCCTTTCCACCACTTTGAGCATAAATTGCCATTGCTTTTTTGAGATCGGAAGCGAAACCGATATAATCTACTATGAGACCACCGGGTTTATCGAGATAGACTCTGTTAACACGAGCTATGGCTTGCATTAATGTATGTCCTTTCATGGGTTTGTCTATATACATGGTGTGCAGGCAGGGAACATCGAAACCGGTGAGCCACATATCGCAGACAATAACGATTTTTAATTCATCATCCGGGTCTTTGAAACGGTTTGCAATTTGACGGCGTTGATCTTTGGACATGTGGTGACGTGCGATCTTGGGACCTTCGGAAGATGCAGCAGTCATTACTACTTTGATCTTTCCTTTCTTTAAATCCGGAACATGCCAGGATGGATGAAGACGAATTATTTCTTCGAATATTTTATTTGCAATGCGTCTGCTGGCTGAAACAAACATGGCTTTACCGGCAAAAACTTTATGACGTTCTGAAAAGTGATCTAACATATCTGAAACGACAGTGCGAACCCTGGCATCGGAACCAACAATAGCTTCGAGTTTAGTCCATTTGGCTTTTGCCTGCTGAGTGAGGGTTAGATCTTCTGCTTCGAGCTCCCTGTCTAATTCTTTGATAAGCTCACGGCCTTCTTCCGGTAAATCTACTGTTGCTAATCTGCTTTCATAATATATTTTAACTGTGAAATCATCTTCTTCTGCCTGGTGAATATCGTAAATGTCGATATAATTACCGAATACTGCTGAAGTGTTGCGATCAGTAAGTTCTATAGGTGTGCCGGAAAAACCAATAAAAGTGGCATTTGGAAGAGCATCACGGACATATTTAGCGAAACCATAAGATGTTTGCTTTCCAATGATATTACCATTTTCATCTTTTACATCGATCTCTTTGGCACGGAAACCATACTGACTGCGGTGAGCTTCATCGGCTATTACTACAATGTTTTTACGATCTGAGAGAAGAGGATAGATTGCTTCACGATTTTCCGGAGAGAATTTTTGAATGGTTGTAAAAACAACACCACCGGAAGAACGCTTCAATTTCTTACGAAGGTCTAATCTGTTTGAAGCTTTAACAGGAACCTGTCTTAAAAGCTGTTTGCAATTTGAAAAAGTATCAAAAAGTTGTTCATCGAGATCGTTGCGATCTGTGATGACAACAATTGTTGGATTATTAAGAGCAAGAACAAGCTTTCCTGCATAAAAAACCATAGATAGAGATTTACCGCTGCCCTGAGTGTGCCAGATAACTCCACCTTTTTGGGAACCTTGCTTACCAGCTGCAATAAGTGTGGAATCGATGGCTTTATTAATAGCGTAGTATTGATGATAGGCTGCAACCTTCTTGATGGGAGTAATTGTGATCTGACCGGTTTTGATATCTACATCTCTGGTTTTTTCGAAAACAGTGAAATGCCTGATAATATCAAGAAGGGTATGTTTATTTAATAAGCCGGCAATGAGTATTTCCATTTGACTTATGATAGAAGAAGCTTCAATAGTACCATCAATGCTTTTCCAGGGAGAGAATCTTTGATAACCGGCAGAAAGAGAACCGGCACGAGCTTCTAATCCATCGGAAATAACATTGATAGCATTGAAAGTGAAAAGACCGGGGATCATTGCTTTGTAGGTTTCTATCTGTTTGAATGCTGTTTTGATGGTTGCCTTTTCATCGGCAGGATTTTTAAGTTCGATAACAACCAGTGGCAAGCCGTTTACAAAAAGTAAAATATCAGGGCGTTTATTTATATTGTTTTCGATGACTGTGAACTGATTAACTACCAGGAATTCATTATTTAATGGATTTTTAAAATCTATCAGCCAGACTTTATCACCACGCATAATGCCATCTTTCTGATATTCGATATCGATGCCATTTACCAGGAAATTGTGGAATTTTTCATTGTTGTAGATGATATCCGAAGAATGGATACTTTGAAGCTCTCGTATGGCTTGTGTTTTGGCATCTGCAGGGATGGAGGGATTGAGAGTGTTTATGACACGTTTAAGTCTATTGAGTAGGATGACATCGGAATAAGAAGAGCGTTCAGGATGCGAACCATCAGGGGAAATATCCGGACCGAAAAGGTAATCGAAACCTTGATCTTTCAAAAGCTCGATTGCAAATTCTTCAATTTTGGATTCAGTGATTTTCTTCATTTCTCAGTTATCTTACTTCAGATTAATTTCATATTCCAACTCTTGTAATATTGCAATGATCTTATCAAAATCGATACTTTCACCAAAAATCATATTCTGCATAGATTTATAATCTTCTTTTAGTTCTTTATACCTGAATTCCGGAGGCAGTAGTTTGAGTGTTCCGACTTTTGCATCTTCATATTTTGCCCAAGCACTGGTGTAAAATCTTTGTTTAAATTCAACAACATCGGTTAATAGTTCTAAATCGGCTAAGGCTTCATCTTTTACACTTGATTCTGCCATCATTGCTAAATCGTAATAATGTCTCGAATGTCGCAGGGGTATTCTCTTATTTTCCGCTCTATTCGCTTCTTGATGTAAGATTGTTGCTTTTTCCCAAAAGGTTCTTTTTGCAAGTATTGCATTGACTCTACAGGTTGGATTCTTAAATTTTTGAGGGAATTCTTGGGCAGCAAATGGACTTATCTTATAGTTTCCTGATGGCAACCATAATGCTAAATGTCCTATTTCCAATAGTATTTGGGGTAATAATGCTGAATCTTTGAAAATAGCTGGATACTTTATATTGATAGAAAAACCATCTTCTTCATCTATTTTACATTTGCAGTGTGGTTGGAGAATATCAGACACTATAGGCAATAACTCATCTTTTATATACAATTTTGCTTTTTCATTTAGTTGAACATTGAATTTATTTTGTTGATTTTTAGAACGCTCTTCAAAAGGATCTTCACCTGTCAACAAATGCCAATCAAGTATCAGGTCTATATCTTCTGAAAATCTTTCTATTAGGCCAAATACTTTGGAAAGACTTGTTCCACCTTTAAACATCAAAATTTCATTGAGTCTTTCATCCAAAAAAAGTTTATCAAGTGTCCATACAACCCAAAAATCCTTTTCCACAATGGCATTGGTTGTATGCATTTTACTTGCAGTTTCTCTAAAAAGATCACCTCTTTCTTTATCTGATAGGCTTGCTATGATGTCCATCAAATCTCCCGGCAAATCTGTTTAATAGTTTCATAAATCCATACTGTTGAGGATTGCGTGTCTTTCATTATTTTATTATACATACCTGGGTTAATGTGCTTTCTTATCTTACTTATTACATCGGTTGTTATACGTTCTTTGCCCAGAGCTTTTAATGCCTGAACAATAAGCGAACTCTCTTTATGCTTAAATCCTATGTTTTTTAAGATTGATCTTTTGAACTGTAAAGTTGTGCCAAGTATGTCATAATTTCTATTCGGTCCATCGCTCAAATAGACATGCTTCCCTTCTATCTGAGTAGATAGCCCCAACATATTAAGAGCACTATCTCCTGAGATCTCTATTCGCCAATTAAATTTTCTGGCAATTGCTCTGGCTACCTGATCAATATCCGGGCTTAGTTCTTGTTCCAAAAAATCACTATATTTGGGATAGTCGTATATGCCTCTATATACTCTTCTAATTTTACCTTTTTCTGCTAAATCAGACAAGGTGCTGTCTGCTTCCTGACGGGTGAATTTCTTCATCAAATCACTTGATGAGAACGCCCAACCCCTACGATGACCTGCTATGAAGTAAAGTACTTCCTCATAAAGCTTCATGCGATTTCTCCTAATATTTTTTCCCAGAAAAAGTAGTATGTTTTTCTGGAATTGCAACTCATTTTTTACACTGATGCAATTCTGAAGTCCGTTTCTTCGCTTTGTTTCGCTACGAACTCCAGTCTTGCGGGGGAAATATCCAGACCGAAAAGGTAATCGAAACCCTGATCTTTTAAAAGCTCGATTGCGAAATTCTCAATTTTGGATTCGGTCATAGAAATTATATTATTGAAACATAATTATTTTTTTTCAATAATTTGTTCTTCTTCTTTAATAATCTTCTGACAAAGGAGAGCTAGTTCTTTAATAAATTTTGATGGATTACCTTTGAGATTATAAATTCTATCGGTATCAACAGCATATTTAGGCTTGAAATCAAAAATGCCAAAATCTTCAATTAATGAAGCAACTGCAGAACTTTTTGCATTACCTGATGATGCAGAGATATTTTGAATTATAATGAAATAATGGTTAGCTTTTAAAAGCATTTCTCTTGAACTTGACATAGTATCTCCTATTTGTTTTAATTCTTTATCTTCTTCTTTAACTTCTAATATTTCTAAATCTAAAGATTTAATAAAATTTGATCTTTTTATTGAATCAAACGAAGTAATTGTATCCGATATTTTGGATCTTGCCCCAATTTGTTCTTTTGTATGCCTTTTAATTTTTAATAGGTAAGTATCTGTAAACGAAATAAACTTAATCAAATCGAAAAGCTTCTTATCGAATTTACCAGTAGATTTAAAATTAATCTCATCATCCGATTCAAAAGAATAACTACCAGTATGTGTATTAATCGAATAGAACCTACCAACGGAATCAATAATTTCAGTTTCATCATATTCAAATTCAGACAAATTTGTAAGAATATGTTCAGTATCTTTGGATGAAATAAATTTTCTTTTTGAATTATTTGATATAGCATTGTACCATTTGATACCAAAATTCATTTTATTTTCACTGATATAATTAACAAAATCATTATATTTCTTTATGACATTCTTATTATACTTAACAGAAAAATGTTGTAAATTCTCTTTTTTGAAACCAGAATCAATTATTGAAACAAATTCATTTGCAAACTCATCTGCAAAAGATTCAGAACCTGGAAGATATAATTGATCATTAATGGGACGTAAAATTACACGAAAAGAACCAGCTAAACTATAAATGTATTCATATTTTGTATCTAAATATAAATTACGTATTGCATCTTTATCAAGATTAAGAGTCTTATCTTCTTTATGTAGTTTTATAAAACTTGTGGCTAAATACTTACGAATATCTTCAATCTTAGGAATAAGAACTGAAAATTTATCTAGTGGTATACTACCGTATTGAATGCCGCCCCCATCTAAATGTAATTCTAATAAACCACTTTTAAAATTATTTGATAATGCATATAAATCAACATCATCGACAGGTTCAAATTCATAAAAGGAATCTTTTTTGGGAAGATATTCATCAATTATATTCGATGGAATAACCATTTTGCAATTATGATAATTGATAGCGTCATCAATATCTACAACATAAACAAAACCATCATTAGGATTTGTAATCATTTCATATAAAGTGATTTTCTTTTTAATAAAATTTTGTAAAGAATATAGGTCAATTCTAAATAGCAACCATCTATTATGTTTTTCGTTAACATCGACCCAATAGAATAAATAGTTATCACCTTTTAGATTAACAAAATGAGATAATAAAGGGCCATCGTAATTAATAAGATCTGCAATTTTTATTAAACCATCAAATGGGAAGTTAAAATCTAAACCAATTAAATCTTTCATATTAGACTCACTATTATTTCGAAATGCGGAGATAAATCACAACCCTCAAACTCGAATAGTACGAAATGAGGAGTATACACAGGTTTTGAAATTAAACCAAAAGAGTTTTGGATAGCACCAGAACAAATGCAATTTCCAACTGTTTTCCAAAAATTTTTATTATGCTTAGAGATTTTATTAAACTTTTCAATGGCAAATTCTTTATCAGCAAAACAAGATAGTGAATAACCCCAACAAGTAAGTTTATCAGATTTTCTATGCTGTAACATTCTTTTTGGATTAATTAGATATACAGGAATATGATTATGCGGATGTTCTTTATCAAATACATAACGGTAAGATTGTATTTCTTCAGGTGGAACCAAATTACTTGGCATTTCAGCACCTTCTTTAACTAATTCATCAATTTCACTTTGATACTTGAATCTTTCATTCATTTTTACACCTGTTTGTCAATTTAATTCATCCTTATCTCACCGCTCATGAGCTTAGGAAGCAGTGTATCGCGGGTTTTGGTGAGAGTTTGGATTTGGTTGTTATTTAGAGACATTTTATTTTCAATAGATTCAGCAAATATATTAAATAAGGATAGAATTTGATTGCAAGGCATTAATATTAAGAAACTTCTTAATGATTCTATTGTAATTTGTGGTTGAGCAGAACCTGTAACATATGGAAGAAAGTTGTGTTTCAAACAATAGTATTTAAGATAGACGTATGAAAGTTGTGAGTCTGGTTGTATTTCTAAGACAAGTGAATTATTTGTTACAAAGGAATATGGAAGGCTAAAATTGACTTTCCCTGATGCTTCACCTCTGCAAGATATTAACACTTGAGGATATTTATAATGATAAGATTTGAAATAACCTATTAATCCATTTGCACCAAATACAGTGTAACCCTCATTTAATAGATTCTTAGTTGGTAGATTCTTTCCATAGGCAATATTAATTTCATTTGATTCATTTACAAATCTCCACCCCTCCGGAATAGGACCAAGTTCGGAGTCGATCATTTTGCCACCGGAGGATTTGTAGGGTTTGTTGTGTTCGTTAGGAAATTCGAAATCTACGAACCAGTGTTTGAAGAGGGTTTGAGCGATCTTTTCGAGGGTTTGATTTTGCTGACGGAGGTTTTCGATTTTATCATCGAGAGAGGAGAGGATGGCTGCGATGGATTTTTGTTCGGGGAGGGGTGGAAGGTCCAAAATATATTCATAAATAAGTTTTGGGGAAGTGTGTTTTACTGTTGTACCTGTAGCAGTATTAGCTATTGATCTTTGATAATGTCTTGTTCTTAGTTTCCAGTATAACCAATATTTATTTAAAGAATGAGAAATCAAACGCACTAAACCAATACGCTGATTATGTAAGAAAAAAGAATCTGATTTTGGAATCATGGCAGAATAACCAAGAGTATCAGTTTTTACACTTAGGTCGGTCATTGTTATAATAATATCTTCTGATGAAAGAATATAATTTTCAGGAATCTCTCCAAAATAATATTTTAACTTATCGCTTTTAAAACCACCACCAATATTGAAGTTACCTGGAGTGATTAAAATATTTTCATTAGGGTTTTCAGATATGAATTCGCCTTTAAAAGCGAAGCCATGTTTTATTTCAATCAAATTACCTAATGAAATTTTTTTCCAATCACTCATATTTCAAAACCGTTTTTATTTATATTTTTCATATTCTCTTTAAATATTCAATAAGCAGAATGCCGTCATTGTTCATTTTTGTAAAAGCAAACCATTTATTACCGAGATCTTTGAGAGAAGCTCCGAGATGGTAAACCTCTCTTTCATCGATAATAATAAATCTGTCGTGTGCTTTTGTCAGTTCTATCAGCTTTAATTTGGGGTATTGTTCATTATATTTCTGCACATCCAATTTCATCTGTTTAGTTATCTTTCCTGTAAAAATTTTAACATTAACATTTTTCTTTCGTTTTGTAAGCAGTGCAAGAATAGTATCATCTATATAGTTATCTATGATGAAGATAGACCGTTTTGCAGTTCTTATAATATCAGAGAGCAGTTTGTGGGCATCGAATATTTGACCTTCAAAGAAGATGCCTTGTTTGGGGGTTATTTCGCGTTCTTCGATAGCATTGAATATTTGATCAAATTTTTTATCTGTTTCTGCTTTATATTCCAATTGTTTCTTTTCAACAGTATCGAGCCTTTGAAAAATACCGGCATTAGCGGAAAGAAATCGACGCATAGTTACAAAAGCATTGATGATTTGAATACTGATCTGGATAGCCGTTTGGCTTCTTAAAACCGCTGAAAGCATTGCTACGCCTTGTTCAGAGAAAACAAACGGCAATTTTCTTAATCCCATCTTCTCTTTATTGGATATCACAATTTGTGACTTCCAATATTCAAATTCTTTCTCTTTAAGTTGAAACATAAATTCTTCGGGAAACCTTTCAATATTTCTTTTAACAGCTTGATTAAGAACTCTTGTTTCTACTCCATACAATAAAGCCAAATCTCTGTCGAACATAACTTGAACACAACGGATAGTGTATATTTTGTTCTGAATTTGCTGATTGTCTAAAACTATAATTTCATTATTCATATCTCAAAACCTTAGCAAGCCGTTTTACTCTTGAACATAGCGGAAGGTATCGCATATTGCGATAGGTAAAATTGACTTTTTCTTAATTTCATTTTTTATTGGTGGTCACAATTTGTGACCAGTTTGTTTTTCTCATCGTCAAAGGTGCCAATTTGGAACCTCAAGTTTGATCCATTTTCTAAGGTCACAATTTGCGACCTTAAAACGTTGTATTCAACTATCATATTTCAAAACCGACTTTAGCAAGCTGTTTTTTTATATCTTCATCGAATTTATTAGATTCTTCCATTTGCTGTTTGAGTTCGGATGTTAGAGATTTCATTTTTTCTACGAAAGATACTCCATCTCCTGGATCTTCGGGAATGCCAACATAACGACCGGGAGTTAAGACAAAGTTGTGTTTTTTGATGTCTTCAAGGGTAGCTGATTTGCAGAAGCCTTTGATGTCTTGATAACCCCTCTGTCCGTCTTCGCCGGACATCTCCCCTTGAGAAGGGGAGCATTCTTTCCAGGAATGGTAGGTGTTGGCAATTTTTAGGATGTCTTTTTCGTAATCGAAAGCTCGGTTCCTGCGATTGAGCATATAACCCTGTTCTGAGGCATCGATGAAGAGAATTTCACCATTACGAGATCGGGATTTATTTCCGTTCTTATAACGACTGAGAAACCAGAGACAAGCCGGGATGCCGGTATTATAAAAAAGTTTGGTGGGAAGCATTACGATACAGTCAACAAGATCTGCTTCGATAAGTCTTTTGCGGATTTCACCTTCACCGCCTGTATTGGAAGAAAGGGAACCATTGGACAGAACATAGCCAGCACAACCTGTGGGTGAAAGATGATATATGAAATGCTGCACCCAGGCGAAGTTGGCATTACCGGAAGGCGGAGTGCCGTATTTCCAGCGAGCATCGGAAGTAAGAAGTTCACCGCTCCAATCACTGTCATTAAAAGGTGGATTGGCAATAATGAAATCTGCTTTGAGGTCTGGATGAGCATCTTTGAGGAAAGAGCCTTCATTGTTCCATTTGATATTGGAAGCATCGATACCGCGAATGGCAAGATTCATTTTGCAGAGTCGCCAGGTTGCTTTCCTGTCCGTAAATGGAGATTCTATCTTTGGGATTTAATTCTAAGCCATTCTGCTTGATCTGATCGGCATGTGATTCGATGAATTTTTCAGATTGAACGAACATACCACCGGAACCGCAGCAGGGATCGAATACACGTCCTTCGTAAGGTTCGAGCATTTCTACAAGTAATCTTACAATGCTTTCCGGAGTGTAAAATTGACCGCCTTTACGACCTTCTGCAAGTGCGAACTGACCAAGGAAATATTCGTAAACCTGACCGAGTATATCTTTTGATTTAGCTTCTGAAGAACCGAGAGTGATAGAGCCGATTTCATTGATGAGTCCGGTAAGGCTTTGTTTATCGAGGTTTGGACGAGCAAAAACTTTGGGTAGAACTCCTTTGAGAGTGGTGTTTTCTTTTTCGATAGCGATCATAGCTTCATCGATGTATTTACCAATTTCTGGTTGGGTGGCTACCGACTGCAGGAATGACCAACGGGCTTTTTCCGGAACAAAGAATACATTTTCTGCGCGGTATTCATCGGGATCATTCAAGGCACTGTATCTGGATCGTTCTTCCTTTACATACCATTCGCTATCCGGATTTCCAAAATCAAGTTCTAACTGTTCAAGTTTTTCCGTAAATGAATCGGAAATATATTTAAGAAAGATGAGACCTAAAACAATATTCTT
>JAUVLE010000077.1 GCA_030595905.1 Candidatus Cloacimonadota bacterium
CAAGGTTGTATTGGAAACCAGCCTGTTATCTGTATTCAAAGTAACTCGAAGTCCATAATCCAGATAAAAATTTAATGGGTGATTCTTAATATTTTTTACGGATTTCGTATCCATGTTACTGGTGATGCATATTTCTAAAGGAATGCGATGATCGTTCACATAATTTAAAAGATCACCATCTTCTATCAGTCTTGTTCCATGTCCGATACGGTGGGTTCCACAATAGTGCAGTGCCTGATGAATGCTTTCCGGTCCGTAAGCTTCACCTGCATGGATCGTGATATTGATATTATTGTTCAAAGCCAGGTAGAAAGCTTCTTTATGGTCTTTTGCCGGATAGTTGTATTCCGCACCTGCCAGATCGAAACCAATGACACCTTTGTTTTTATAAGCTACCGCCAGTTCTGCAAGTTTCAAGGAAGTCTCAGGGTCCATATTTCTAATTCCGCAAATGATCACACCTGTTTTTATACTGTATTTTCTTTCTGCCTTTGCCAAACCATTCAAAACAGCATCGGAGATAGTAGTCAGTTTTAAGCCTTGCTGTGTATGCAATATTGGTGAATAGCGTACTTCCATATAACGGACATTTTCTTTTGCAGCATCCTCTGCCAGTTCATAAGCAACTCTTATCAGAGCTTTTTCTGTCTGCATAACGCTTAATGTTACTTCAAATGCTTTTAGGTATTCATCCAGACTTTTACAATCTTTTCCACAGCAAACTATCTTTTTCAGGTCTTTTTCATTATCTACCGGAAGTGTTATATTCTGTTCTCTGGCAAGTTCAAAAATCGTGGATAAACGCAGTGAACCGTCCAGATGCACATGCAGATCTGTCTTTGGTAGTTTTTCGATAAATTCTCTTTTAAGTTTCATATAATACTCCATCTAATTATCCAGTATGTTGAGGAAAAACTAACTTCCTGGTTTTAATGTCAATTTTATTTATTAAATATTATTTTATGAATATTACTTCATAAATTTAAATTCATTCTCGTTCTTTCACTGATCTACAATTTACGATTGGAGATTTAAGATCGATTCATAATTCACTTCTCAAATCATACTTCTCAAATCTAATATCTGAAATCATTTTTTCCACTTATCATAACAAACAATCTTTTCCAAAGGCAGTCTTTTCTTACTTCCGGCAAAAGTTTTCAGAGCTTTATCATAAAGAGAAGTTTTTTCTTTGGGATAGCCAAAGGGACTCATGGCTACAACCCTGATCTTGGACGGAATTTCCAGGATTTCTTTAACCTTCTGTTCATTGAAGGCTGCCAGCCAGCAGGAACCAATTCCGTAATTCCAGGCAGTCAGCATCATCTGCTGGAAAGCGATAGCAACATCTACCAGGTAATAATCCTGATCGTTCATTGTTCCGCTTTTGGAAGGATCGGCACAGGCTACGACAACTACCGGAGCATCTTTGATAAAGAAATTACATTTGCCGATAAGTCCGCTTTTCAGAGCGAGCTTTTTCCTTATATTTTCGTCACGAACAACGATAAATCGCCAGCATTGCCGATTTTGGAAAGAAGGAGACAGTCGAGCTGCCTCCATTATTTTTTCCAGTATTTGGGAAGGAATTTCTTTATCTGTAAAACTTCGTATACTTCTGCGGGAGAGAATTACATTTTCAAATTCCATTTAGAAAGAAATACCGATCCCGGCATTAAGGACATTATATTTTGAAATTGTATAATCTGCATAGAGTTTAAATAAAAGCAGGCTGTATCTTATGCCGGCGGTTGCTCTGATTTCGTTCTCACCATCAACATCAAATTTGATCTTCTGTTCAACTTCTTCAATTTCGTTTTCCTGATTCACAATTTTGTAAGTATAATCATATTCAGCAGTAACATTTGTTTTATCATAACCTACACCTGTGTAAAGTGTCCACATTAGAAGTTTTTTACTAACTTCAAGATTGGCATTGAAATTTGAAAATGTAAGAAGATCACCAATATAAAGATTTTGGTAAGCAGCTTGAACTGCTATATCAATTGGGATAAGCGGAATGTATTGGCTTACACTGTGCTTTAAACCAACACCCCAAAAACCAAGATCACCAATATCTTTATTGATCTCAACTTTTGGAAAACCACGAACCATTATTTCATTTCCAAAAGGTAAACCCAAATTGAATTGCGGCATTAAGAATGGAACTGTCGGCAAATTGGCTCCATTTGGCAAAGGTATATCCAATTGATCAGCTTCTAAACCTGGAATATCATCAAGAAGCGGATTATGCTCAAAAGTAGTACCATCTTCTCCAAATATAGTTGCCGACTCCAATTCTTCATCTTCATAAAGATAAATAACTTGAGTTGTATCAATAGGATTAACAATAAAAAGATCCGGTCTAATAGCTGTAAATGTATTATCTTCCTTAGGTACAAAAGCAGCCATCATATTTACATTCAAACCAAAAGCAAATGGTTTGAGCACCTTGGCGGTATTGAAAAGCCCGGTATTCATTGTTGTTCCAAATGCAGTTACCAAAGGTTCCACATACATTATACCATTATCTTTTCCAAATTGCTCCAGTTTCTTCTGAACATCAGCAAAAATTGAAGTAACAAAAATAATCAACAATAAACTTACAAAAAATTTTTTCATATTTACCTCCGTTTTTGTTTTTATTAATTGAATTCAGTTTATTCTGTCAATCCTAAAATGTAAGCGCAAATCCAATACCACCACTTATTGAATGATATTTGCCATAATTATAATCGAAATTAGCATTCAATATTGCCAGCCTGAAACTAACGCCCAACGTTAATCTGGCACTATTTTCTCCCTCTACTTCAAATCTTATCTTATGCACTTCCCAATCTCCGTTTAAGTTCTGGTATTGCATATCATATTTTAGTTTGGTTACTGTATTTTCCAACATCAACCCGCCATACGGGATAAAATTCAGCATTTTGTAACCATAAGTTTTACTTACGTTTATTCCCAGTGCTGCGGATTCTACTATCAGAATATCTCCAATAGATAAAGTCTGCCCAAAAATCGAAGCACAAATATCAAGAGGTAATTCCTTTTTTAACCATGAATTGGGATTATGTTGAACTCCAAAACCGAAGTATTCAAAATTCCCCATTTCATCTTCATTTTCCGCTATAGGCAAAAAACGAAAAATGAATTTTGTTCCATATATCGTACCGACAGATAATTGAGTTGTAAAAAATGGCAGCATTATCAACTCTTCCAATAAACCTGTTACAGGAGTTGTAAGAATAATTTCAGGGACTGTAATTGGAATTTCTTCATTTGTTCCGGGAATCAGGACAACAAAATCCTGCTCGGGAAACACGATGTGAATACTATCCAGACTGGAACCAACTATCGTGGGTCCGAAAATCTCTACCAGGAAATCTTGTGCCATAATTGCATCAATAAGATAATCCCGGATATAAGCAAGACTGTCACCTTCCAGAAAGGAAGTGATCATTTCACAGTCGTTCCTGCCAAAGCGGATATTTCCATCTGTGTTAAATGTGCTTTCTCCGGATGGAAAGAATGATCCCATTGCTACAATGCTAAATTCAAAATCCAATCCCCAGGTTACAGAACGCGACGCACTATGAAACCAACCGCTATTCAGAGAAGTACCAAAACCGGTTACAATGGGCATTGTGTAACCTCTGGCTACATCCTGATAAAGATTGGAAAGATTTTGTTCCAGGGTTTCTTCTGCGAATAATCCAATAAATAAAACACTCGAAAACACAAATAATAGGAATATTTTTTTCATAAGCTCTCCAGCTTTTTTTCTAAAGAAAATTCAGGTTATGTGTCAACCAAAAAACCTCAATAACAAATAACTTTACAAAAAGTATGAAGCCAAATTCTTTACTTTGTTCAGGTTAGGAAAATTATTATGATAAAAAATAAAAAAATATTGCTGGGTGTCACGGGCGGCATCGCTGCTTATAAGGCAGTCGATCTGGCAAGTACATTAACAAAACAAGGTGCAATAGTAAAAACCATTATGACCGCAAATGCCTGCGAGCTGATCAGTCCGATCACGTTTAAATCTATTACCCATCAGCCTGTGGTTACAAAGATGTTCGATATAGATGCAGATATCGAGCACATTTCTCTAGCAGACTGGGCAGAGATAATCGTCATAGCTCCGGCAACTGCAAATATCATTGGAAAGGCAGCTGGCGGGATCGCTGATGATCTTCTCTCGACAACGATAATGGCAACTCGCTCTCCTGTTCTGTTCGTTCCAGCAATGAACGTTCATATGTATGAAAACCCAATAGTTCAGGAAAATATTTCCAAGCTTTCTAAACTCGGCTATTTATTTATGGAACCGGAAAAAGGAATGCTTGCCTGCGGCTATGAAGGAAAGGGTCGCTTTCCAAAGACCGATGAAATTATCTATTTTGTTCAAACATATCTGAACTATAAAAAAGACCTGGAAGATATTACTGTTCTGATCACAGCAGGTGCAACCAGGGAAAATATAGATCCGATGAGATTCATCACAAATCATTCAACCGGAAAAATGGGAATGGCACTGGCTCGTGCCGCTTATATTCGTGGTGCAAAAGTAACATTGATCGCAGGAAATATAGCAGAAGATATTCCTGAATATCTGGAATGCATAAAGACATCAACTGCGGATGAAATGTGCAAAGCAACGATGAAAGAATTTCCCAAGAACCAGGTTACTTTTATGACTGCCGCAGTAAGCGATTATACTCCAAAAAAGCCTTCCGGACAGAAAATAAAAAAAGCTGATGATATGATATTGGAACTTAAACGAACAAAAGATATTCTTCTTGAACTTGGAAAAAAGAAAACAGACAAACAAACTTTAGTTGGATTTGCTGCTGAATCTGAAAATATTATAGAAAATGCAAAACTGAAATTAAAAAAGAAAAATCTGGATTTCATTGCAGCCAATAACCTGAATGTAGCCGGTAAAGATGAAACTGAGATAATATTTATTGGAAAAGCTATTAAAGAAAAAATAAGCGGAAATAAATTCCAGGCAGCACATCAAATTCTGGATTTTATTTTTTCAGCAAATAAATGGACTAAATAATGAAAAAAACAATAATCATAACCGGAGCAAACGGAAATGTTGGCTCATATTTTGCCGCTCAATATCTTGAATTGGGTGAAAATCTTCTTCTCATCATTCACGAGAAAGACCATCGAATTATAGGCTTAAAGAAAAAATACCCAAAACAGATTCAAATAATAAAGACTGATCTTATCGACTTGGAAGCATTGAAGAAAAAACTAAACAAAGCAATAAAAGAAACAGGTTGGCAGCCCGGCAGACTCATCCATACAGCCACAAAGCGCAGTCACGATTTCAAACCGTTAGTAGATACCGATCCTGAAATTTGGAAACAAATCGTGCTGATGAACCTGGTAGGAACATTTAATATTCTGAAAAGTGTAATTCCATATTTCAGAAAAAATAAATATGGTAAAATCGTGCTTTTTGGATCGAACGTTACCCGAATAGGTTTGCCAAAAGGTTCGGCTTATTCTGCTTCCAAAGCGGGAATTGCTAATATCAGCAGAACGCTTGCTGCAGAGGAAGCAAAGAATAACATCATCATAAACACCGTGTCTCCCGGTCCTATCAAGATAGATGACAGCCAGTTTTCGGAAAGTTACCGCAAATTCAGAGAAGAATATTATAATAAAAATATTCGCGATATTCCTTTGAAACGCTGTGCTTCATTCGAGGATATTTTAGGACTATGCAAATTCCTGCTTTCCAAAGAAAATTCGTATATTACCGGCGAAGAATTCTTCATCACAGGCGGAAAAATTTGAGAAAAAAAATTACCATTCTTCTGATAGTTCTATGCAGCCTGCTTTCTGCTCAACAAAAAACAAATAGATCACTCGTGTTCTATCCATACATAATGTACTCGACCGAAAGCAACCTTATGCTCGGCAGTTATGTTATGTACACTTCGCGACCAAAGGATATTGAAATGAATATCCCGCCGAATTCTATTTCAATAAATGGTATTTACACTCTGAAAAAACAATGTGTAATTCTCTTGCAGCCGGAATTTCAGATTAAAAAAGGAAAGTATTCGATCGCCTTCCCGATAACCTATAAAAGTTGGCCAGGAACATTCTATGGAATCGGGAATAATACTGATGAAAACGCTGAGGAAGAATATACTTCGCAATTCATAGAGATGCAGTTATCTGCAAAGAGGAGATTCTTTCATAAACTGGAATTTGACATCTTCTATGAATTTGATGATTATAAAATACTGAAACTTGAAAACGGTGGAATCTTGAGTGCTAAAGAAATTCCCGGAAGTAAAAACTGCCTGATCTCCGGACTTGGATTTTCCCTGATCTATAACACGAGAGATAATTCATTTTTCCCTTCAAAGGGAAACTATTTCAAACTTGAGAATACTTTTTTTAGTGATCTTTTTGGAAGTGATCATAATTTCTCACAGTATAAGTTGGACATCAGAAAATTCCTTCCTGTTTGTGAAGGAAATACTGTTGCTTTTCAGGGACTTTTCACTTATACAAAAGATGACGCTCCGTTCCAGAAGTTAACCGATCTTGGCAGTAAAATGCGGGGTTATAATAGTGGAAGATTCATAGATGATCACAGGCTTATACTCCGTTCGGAATACCGTTTGTTCCCGTGGAAAAGCGGTAAACAAAGCCGGGTTGGATTTGCCGGTTTTGTAGAATGTGGTCAGGTGGCTTCCAGTATGAAGGAAATACGATTTACCGAACTGAAATGCAGCGGCGGTATTGGATTGCGGTTTATGCTTATCCCGGATGAAAAATTCACTTTGCGCATAGATTATGCTATCGGGAAAAATTCCACTGATCTTATAATAATTTCTCAGGAAGCATTTTAATTATGAGCTTACTCTAAAAAGGTAATGATTAGAAATATGTTAGAAAATTTACCAAATATTTGGAAACCGATCCCAGTTAAATGAATAAGGATTTAACCCGAATGAAATATAGAAAAAAAGATTTCACTGGGCAGGCGGAACAAGTGAATCGGTTAAAATTTCATATCTTCTTATTAACCACCAACTGTTTACTCCGGCTCAGACGGATAAGTTGGTGGTTAATGAAACAAAAAAAAGAATTAACCGTTTCAACGGTTTCTCTATTTATAAAATTGAACTTTTTATAGCGGACTCAATTATGAAAAAATTTTGGTTTTTAATTATTTTGCTTTTTGTCACTTTTAATCTGAATGCATTTCAACCGGATGAGAAACTCACTTTCAAGATCAAATATGGTGCAATCACCGCAGGTGAGGCTACACTCCAGCTAAGTGGAACCACTTATAAGGATTCCGTCGAATGTTATAAAATTGAATCTCTGGCAAAAACAAACTCTTTTTTCGATAAGATATTCAAAGTTCGTGATAAGATCGAATCCATCTGGGATAAAGATAAATTAGTCACTTATAAATTTACAAAGAAACTTCGGGAAGGAAATTATCGTCAGTACCGTATTCATTTTTATTATCCCGAACAAAATATGACCATCTATACAAAGTTCGGGCGTAAAACAAAAAATTTCAAAGAAAAAAGAATGGATATTCCGGATAATACCCAGGATATTCTCAGTGCTCTTTATTCTCTTCGTTTAATGGAATTAGCTGTTGGAGATACGCATATCATCAACGTTACTGCCGACGGTAGGAACTATCCTGCTGATGTAGTTATACATCGCACAGAAACTATCGAGACGATTTTCGGTAAGAAGAAATGCTTTGTTGCAGAACCTGTTCTAAAAGGTGACGCAATATTCAAACAAACAGGAAAAATACTTATCTGGCTTACAGCAGACGAATATAAAATTCCTGTTAAAATGAGCAGTAAAATAATATTTGGAAGCTTTAAGGCAATCTTGAAAGATGCAGAAAACGTCCCTTACAAAAAAAAGTAGTTACTGGTACCAGCTTCCGGCAGAATTGATCGCTCAATACCCGAAAGATAAAAGATCATCATCACGGCTATTGTATCTGAACAAAAATAACGATGATATTTCACATCACAAATTTATTGATATTCTCGAATTATTGAATCCATCCGATGTACTTGTTTTGAACCGAACCAAAGTAATTCCTGCACGCCTTCTGGGAAAAAAATCTACCGGTGCAAAAGTTGAAGTTTTCCTGCTGAAGCAAAAAACCGATAAAACGTGGGAGTGTCTGGTGAAACCGGGTAGAAGATTAAAAGTTGGTACCGAAGTTGAATTTTCCCAGGATCTTTCCGGAAAAATAATAGACCGCACAGAAGATGGTGAAAGATTAGTGGAATTCGATTGGGAAGGAGATTTATGGGAAATTTTGGAAAAAACCGGAAGAACTCCGCTGCCGCCATATATCAAAAGAGAATCCATAGAAAAAGATAAGGAAACCTATCAAACAGTTTATGCACGCGAAAGAGGATCTGTGGCAGCTCCCACAGCAGGTTTACATTTTACCCGGGAACTTCTAAGCAAACTCGAACAAAAAGGAGTAGAAATTTTGGAAGTCCTTCTTCATGTGGGATTGGGAACTTTCCAAATGGTTAAGACCGAAAACATCGATGAACACAAAATGCACAGCGAATTCTGCAGGATTACAGAAGAAACTGCTGAGAAAATAAACAAAGCAAAAAGCCAGGGTCGAAGAATAGTAGCTGTGGGAACTACATCCATCCGAACGCTGGAAAGTTTTGCAGAAAACGGGAGAATTAAACCCGGTGCACACTGGACGGATATTTTCATATATCCGGGTAAAGAGCTACAGATTGTCGATGGATTGATCACGAATTTCCACCTGCCGTATTCCACACTTCTAATGCTGGTTTCTGCATTTGCAGGTTATGAAAATATTATGAATGCTTATCGAGTTGCGATCAGAGAAAAATACCGCTTCTTCAGTTACGGTGATGCAATGTTGATAATTTAACTTTGGAGTGAAACAACCGTGTTGTTTCTTTTTTACTTGTTTTCAAACCCCCAGTTTGGAAACACAAAATTATCGCACTTTCCGAAGCTTTTCACAAAGAATCCCGGGTAGAAATAAAATGAGGGTACAATGAAAGATTTTCAACATCCATTATTCGATGAAATTTATTCTTTCGATAAAATAGAAAGCACAAATTTAAAAGCAAAGAAGCTGATCAAAACCGGAGAAGCTCGAGGGAATTTCCTGATAATTTCCCGTATCCAATCCGGTGGGATAGGAAGAAATAGGAATCGCTGGTTCTCACCCGAAGGCGGCATCTGGCTTACGGCAGGATTGTATGGTCTTTTTGTTGAATCCAACCTGACGATCTTTACAGGAATCTGCATTCACAAAGCACTTACGCTGCTTTTTCCTGAAATAAAAAGCAACCTCAAGATCAAGTGGCCAAACGATATTTATCTGGATAATAAAAAACTCTGCGGCATTCTATCCAGCAACCTGCAAGCAGAAAAATACCATCTATTGGGAATCGGATTGAATTCAAATGTTTGTGAAATGCCCCTTGAATTAAATGATATTGCCATTTCGCTGAGAAAAAAATTAGATCACAACATCGATAACAAAGTGCTTATTACAAAAATCTTTGATAATCTCGCCGATGATCTACCTGATTTTATCGAGGGGAAATTGGATGTGAAATATTACAATGAACATTCACTTTTAAAAGGACGCACCATTGAACTGGATACGGATTTTGATAAATTTACCGGAATTGCCAAAAGCATTAACAAAAACGGTGCTCTGCTCATAGAACTTAAACCCGGTATGATCCAGCCTTTTTATGCAGGAAGTGTTATAAGCTGGGATTGACTTTACAGCGCAGCGTGGAGTTAAGAACAGCAATGTTAGTTTTCAACACAGAGACACAGAGGCGCAGAGAGCGCAAAAAAAGGAATGGGTGGTTTTGTTTTTGAAATAGGTTAAATTAGGGATGAAAACAATAAGGAATAACTTATGATAAAAATCGGAAAAAAAAAGTATAAGATTTGTTTACTTGATACAAACATTATTAGTGACGGATTAAAAAACAAAAAACCAATATTCAAGAATATTATCAATAGATTCTCGTTTGATGAGTACTGTTGGGCACTAACACCAAGTACTGTTCTTGAGCTCTCTGAATTAAAAAGTCATCATACAGAACTTGCAAATCTATTAGCCTTATTTCCAAATATAGTAACAAAAGGTCTAAAAGAACTTAAACAAGAAGAATTTGAAACGTATATGAATAATAGAGACTTTAATATTACATTATTCTCATTTAATGGTCTTTCCTATAAAGGGAAACAACTAAATCCCAAAGCTGTAGAGTTATTTTTTAAAAGCAGTGAGATTAGACAACTTGGTTTAAAAATTAATTTACAAGAATCCAGCCTTCTTGAGCTAATAATAAGTTATAAAAAAAATTATCCTCCTAATAAGAATGGAAAATATTCCAAGAAAAGAATACGAGAATTTGGAAATATGATTGTAAGAAGAATTATTCAAGAAGATTATCCAGAATTTTATGCGCAACACTCATCCTTTGATATTAGTCATTTTAGAAGTTTATTAATATCGATATTATTTACATTTTACAAATTTTATCCTGATCAAAGAAGAGCTTTAACTTCAGACTTAAATGACATTGCTATATCAGGTGCTTTACCATATGTAGATGCTTTTATTGGAGAAGGAAATATGATAGAAATAATTAACAAGTTAAATAACCTTAATAAAGATTTATTGGATATAGAAACTGTCTCAATTAGAGAAATTAGATGATGTGAGTTCATTATCGTTAAGAAATAGGCAGATCAATGATCTGCCACTACAAATAAGACCTTACGGATGGTCTTGACCTCCGTAATGGTCACTCATTTCAACCATACTCCAACCATTAGTTGGCAGAAAGAATTCCAGCATCGTTTGTTTCTCAAGCCAATGCATCATTTGCAAGGTTTAAAAAAAAATGGCAGATCTTTTGATCTGCCCCTACAAATATTCTTCCTGCTTCTCTACGTTTCCCTTTTAGAAATTGCAACGCAATTTCGTATAAAAGGGAACTGCAAGGGATTTCAATAAACCACCTAAAATCCCAATCTCAATCCAGCTACAAAATTACGTCCCGCAGCGGGCCAATAATAATTTGCACCACTCCAATCCTGTCCGCCCCACGGATCATAATATCCGGCAGTTTCATATTCTTCATCCAGAATATTATTCGCTTTCAAATTCAGTTGCAGATCAGTTTTGCCAAAGAGTTTTGCAATGTTAATTATTGCACCAACATTAAGTAATTTAAACGGATCGATTGTACGGTCTTCATTTTCAGTATTATCCAAATATTGTTTTCCAACATATTGCAATTGAGTAAAAAAATTGAAATTACCTTTATTATACGCAAGTTTTCCACTACTGATAATATCAGGAAACCCGGCGATTGTATTACCTGAAAGATCACTTGTCTCTCCCCAATCATACATTATGAAATCTTCAAAATAGTTATCACTGTAACTGAAGTTACCGGACAATTCCAGATAAGCAGGCAACTGCACCTTTGCAGAAAGTTCCACACCACGATGTACAGTTTTGTCAGCATTTCCGCGAATTGGATTTCCATCGTCATCCGCACCGCCATAAGCAACGATCTCGTCGGTAAAATTCATCCAATAAAAATTTGTCTGCAAATTTACTTGTCCATTATCAAATCCGTATCCAAATTCATAATCCAGCAATTTTTCTTCTTTCACATAAGGTTCGCTCCAGTTGATCTTCTCCACATTTCCATCATCGGTAAATACAGTATCAGCAACAGCAAAAAGAGGTGATACACCGAGGTCATCCGGTCCGTCCAAAGTATCATAAAGTTCGCTGTCTGTGGGTTCTCTTTGAGAGATCGAAATATTTCCATAAATATTAAAATTCTCGTTTACGTTATAATTAGCTCCAAATCTTGGATTGAAGAAATTGTAGTCCACCTCATAAGCGTTCAGAAATTCTCCGCTGAAATTACCTGATTCCAATTGATCGAATTGATAACCGATATGCTGGAAATACAG
>JAUVLE010000138.1 GCA_030595905.1 Candidatus Cloacimonadota bacterium
TTTAATAAGTTCATAATAAATTTGGTCATTACCATAAACCTCACCAACGATAAGTAAATGCGCTTCAGATATTTTTTTAATAACCATCGAGAATGCTTCAAGAAGCAGGTCCAATCCCTTGTATTGTTTAATATATCCAAAGAAAAGGATCACTTTCTTACCGGTAAGACCTAACTTCTTTTTTGCTGAATCATTATCAAATCTATCAAGATCGTAACAATCGTATGTGGGATGAAAACCCTTTGTTATCATTTTATTTGGGAATAACTTTCGGGCATCTTTATAAACAGAGTTCGATAAAGTTATCAATTCATCTGCTCTACCCAGTGCTATCTGTGTAAGGATTTTAGAACAAAACCACTTCTCATGAAATTCTATGTTATCAATTAAATAGACGACTTTAATCTTGGAAAAAATCTTCAAAAAAAGAATAACAAATCCAAAGGATGGAGCGAAAAAAGGTATCCAGTATTTTAGAATAAGCACATCCGGCTTCCAGGTTTTTATCTTGATAGCTGCCGACAGCCAGGTGAAAGGATTGTATGGTGTAAGAACGGATTGTATTTCCAGATCGAGCGTATTTTCGCCTTTTTCAAATTGATCTTTTCCCGGGAAGAATAATTTTGGATATTGTTTTCTGAATGAAAATATTTTTACATAATTTTTTTTCTTTAATTCCTCTGCCAGAAGTGCTATGAATTGCGCTATCCCTCCCCGAAGAGGATAAGCGGGACCTAAAAAAGCGATCTTCATTTCCTGTTTTCCAGAAGTTCTTTGATCGTATGAAAAACTTTTCCGGATGAAATCGTACTCATACACTTTTCCGTACAGAAATTCCGATAACATCCCAGGCAGTTTTTTCCTTCCGGTTCTAATATCTTTCCCAAACCATAAAGTTCAAATTCGTATTTATTAAAAATGTTATTTAAAAGAACAAGTTTCTTCTTCAAACCGATAGCAATATGCATAGCCATTGTGACAGAAGTAACTATGAGTTCGCAATGATCAACGAGATGTAGAAATTTTTCCAGAGGAAAAGTTCCCGGGTATATTGCTTTTGATCTTTCAGCAATTTTCCTGTTCAAATCATCTTCATCAGGTCCACCGATAAGGAGAGGTATAAGATCATTTTTGTTAAGCATATCTGCCAGTTCGATCCAGTTTTGCTCACCCCATAAACGGGTTAACCATCGGGTTCCACAGCCTGTATTTAATCCGATTATCTTCCTGTCGGCAGGAATATCAAAATCTACTTTTATCTTTGGAAGTTCAAGTATATATTTTTCTTCATCAAATTTGAATCCGAATATCTCGAATAACTCTTCCGGATAGCTTTTCCTGTTCTGCATACAGATATCATCAAAGATACCTGTAAGCCATTTTTGAACAGCATTCTCATCGGCAGGTTTACATCTGCCGAATTCATCCGGCAGGTAACCCTTTTTTGTCTCTGCTTCTATCGAAGACGCAAGTGCAATTGCTTCCCTGTCCTTATCAAGATTACACAGCATATCGAATTTTTTTTGTTGAAGCCAGAGTATATTTTCTGCATTCCATTTCAGAATGTTATTTACGTATTTTTTTGGAACAAATATCGGATAATGAGTCAACCATGTGATTTCTGCATCGGGATAAATGTTCCTTAATTTTCTTAGAATGGGAGTGGAACGAATAACATCTCCTGCAGCTCCCAGTTTAATGATAAGAATTTTTTCTTTTACCGATTTGTATTTATCACAGTTATCACAATGAACACCACTCTTTTTATGTGGAATGCAGGGAACATCTCCCTTGAAGTAAATACAATCATTTTTTATCTTCATTGATCTTCTTTCTTAATTTTTTTGCTCGTTTTTTTCTTATCTTGAGGAAATATAATAACTTTTTCCAAAAATTCATCATATTCCATCTGCGGACACATTTCGGCAATGCTGTTAACTATTTCCAGCATATTGGGAAATGACATAGTGAATTCAAATGTTTTTTCGGAATCATTGTCCTCGAATCTCAAACGAATCCATTTTCTTTTGCTGTCGTTCAGTTCCATTCTCTTCAAAGAAGTCCAGGGAATCACAACGGACTTTCTGGCAATATAGCTGAATATAACACGATCCATCGTAAAGTTAATACTATTTAATGACAACAGATTCTTAAGAACAGAATTCAGAGCAAGGAACATGATCGCAAAGGGAACGAATTTGAAGAACTTGGAACTGTCTGCATCGATCCTGGCAAAGATCATCCAGATAGCATAAGCTATTGCTGCAATACCAAAAAAGAGCGTGAACCAGCGGATAAACTGGTTGAACCGATAAACCCTGGGTAATCCTCTTTTTTTATTTATATCAATAAGATTATCTAATTGTTCCATTTAATAACCTCTTCTTATTTCATCCAGAACAAATTCCGGAGCAGTGTAATTTCCAAATATCTCAAGATCTATTCCCTCACCATGAAAGTCGCTGCCACCGGTTCTTATAAGATAGTTTTTCTGTGCTATTTCATTGTAATGATAAATTGTTTCATCATTGCATTTTGCATAGAACACTTCCATTCCCATTAAGCCGTACCGGATAAGATCATAGATCAATCTGTCATCTCCCAAAGTGTATGGATGCGCCAGCACACTGATCCCATTTGCTTTGTGAATTGTTTTAATAGCTTTTTTGGATGAGGGTGCAAATTTGGGCACGTGGGCATAGCAGTGTTCCCCTATATGAATCTCAAAAGCTTCGTATTTGTTTGCACAATATCCACCTTCGATCATGGCTCTGGCAATATGCGGCCGCCCGAGATAATTATTTTCTCCGGCAAGATTCTGCACATCTTCAAGGGAAATATCTACACCTCGTTCATTCAATTTTTCGATAATTTTTGCAGCACGCTCAAAACGACCGTCATAGATTTTCTGCAAAAGTTTTTTCAGTTCCGGGTTATCCAGATCAAAATCATAGGCAAGGATATGAACATCCCGCCCTTTGTGAATCGTACTTATTTCAACTCCCGGTATTAGTTCTATTCCAACCTGTTTTGCATAATCTCTGATATGAAGATAGCCGCCAATGTTATCATGATCGGTGATAGCCATCACACCATAATCATGCTCTTTGGCCAGATCGATTACTTCTTTTGGAGAATACAAACCATCCGAAAAGTTTGTATGAACATGGAGATCTATTTTTTTCATAAAACACCATTTTTTATATTTTTTTTGGCATTAAAATCTTGAAGTACTCTTATTTGTCAATGTAATAATTCTTGATTGAGCCTGCTATAAAAATCTATCTCTAACTCGTTCTCAAACCATACAGATTGGGAATACAAGAAATTCCTAATTTTCTTTTTTTGAGAAATAAATTTCAAAATTCCTGTCCGGCATAAAGTTTTCTTTATACCAGAAAAAGATATATTTATTACTTTCTTCCCTCAAGCTATCCGGCATATAGGAAAGTGAATCAAGCGAAAGTTCTTTAGGAAAAGTTAGAGTATAATTCACTTGTTCGAACGGTCTTCCCCATGTCTGGGTTGTAGTTAGAATATATTCTGCTTTTTTATCCTTAAGCTCCTGCCTGTAACCTATCCTGTAAACTGCAGTCGAATCGGGATCGATCTGAATAGTGAAGGAAGCACCATTTTCTCTTTTCTGTATATTGGTGGTAATAGTGGAGTCTAATACATTAACCATAAAAAGAGAATCAATATCTCCGTATGCAGAATCCTGTGGAAAAGGATAGATAAGTCTTTGTTTTAGTTCTTTGTCATTTATGTTGCGAAAATAATACAGCCCATCAACATAGAAGTAGTTTTCTTCGATCATGAAATTCAGGTCTTCTTGATAGAATTGCAGATCGAAGGGAAAGAGATCTGTAATAAAAAACAGTATGAAAAGTATTAATAATTTCTTCAATCTTATTTCAGCAACAGCATCTTATTGCTGGCTGCTTCTTTCCCACCAACTATTAATTTATATAGGTAAACTCCCGATGGAAAATTATCTGCTTCCCAGATAATTGAAGACTGACCATCAGGAATAGATAATTCATCGATCTTCTGCCCTTTGGAATTATAGATTTCAACCTTTGCGTTCTTTGCGTTTTTGCGAGAGATATTAAAGGAAATGGTTGTAGTAGGATTAAAGGGGTTGGGGTAGTTGGAAAGATGATATTCCAAGTTGGAAATTACAACTTCAGGTTCATCAACACCAACTACATAATTTTCAAATACAAATTCATAATAATTCATACTATCAGGTTCGATGGAAACAATTGAATCCATAGAAGCAAGTGCAACGAGATGGATATCACAGGAGAAATTCATAGCATACATTTCTTTTTCAAAATATCCATTTTCATTTGTGTAAATTGAAGGTATGTTAAAATCTCGTGGTTGATAATCTATCTCCACATTTTGTACTGGATTCAACTGTGAATCATAAACATATCCACAGAAAATTCCTTTGTAGTTCGTTGTGTCATTAATAGTTCCCATACTTGGAGTATTATCTTTACAAAAACGAATATATAACGAAGTCATATCATTCCAGAAACTAATTTTTCGTAAGGATTGCTCTACAGTTGGACTTAAAACATAATCTTCCAGAGTTCCATAAAAGCAGCCTGAAATACCCATATCATCGTAAAAGGTTGTTATTAAATCATGTTCAGGATTAATATCCAATGGTGTTTGCAAATCATTGTTTGTAACAACAATCACAGTATCCGGTGGAAAAGGAATACCAAGATTAAAATATGACTCACCTTCATTACAGGCTAATTTACAGCTATCGAGATTATCTTCCATCATAACATTATATAACTCTACAGACCAACCGGTTTCATCGAAATAAACTTCACTAATATAAGGACCGACCACTATCGGATTTGCAAACAGCAAACCTGCTGAAATAAGTATTATAAAAATAAGTGCCTTTTTCATCTATTCCTCCCTCAATCGAATAAAAAAACTTGATCCAAATTTAAAGTACATTTTCAGCTTAGTTTATGTAAATTAAAATCCAATATATTCAAATTTCAGTCAAATAAAAACTACTATTTTTTTTTATCTAACTTTTTTTTATTTACAGAATTTCCCGTTAACTTCGTTTTGTTTACAAATTTTTTTAATAAAATTTAAGGAGTAACTATGGAATTTCGAAACGAACTGGTGAAAATCTGTGAACAATACCCGGAGTTTAAATTTAATTTTCACTATCGGGATTGGGAAACGGATTTTTTAAGATTTTATCAGAGTCAAACCAATTACAACATCTCCAAAACATCTATTTCACTTTCCACAACGATGTATAAAGGAAAGAAGTCATACTCTTTCTCTCTGAAAAATCCAGCAAAAGCAAAACTCCTCGAGAAGATTGAAGAAGTAAAGATGATCATCGACAAATTGCCGGAAGACCCTGATTTCATCGATCTGGAAGATGACCTGACCAAAAGTGCTGAAAAGGAAAAGATCAATAATATCGAAAAAGTATCTCTGGATAAGAAGATCGACATTCTGGAAAAATTCGCAAAAGCAGTCGATCCCTTCGACTTCAAAATTTACGGAACTTTTATCTGCAACTATAAAACGTTGTATATCATCAACAGCAACGGCGTAAATAAACGAGAAATTAATTCCCCTATTTTCCTGGAAGTTAAAGCAGTATCACAGAAAAACGAAGTTACAGTATTAGAAACCTATGGTGGAGAAAATTTCGATACATTTGATGCGGAAAGATTCACGAAAGATTTAGCTGCTAAAGTTGAAACTGCAACCGGTGAGATCGTTGACGTTGAACCTGGCGAATACGAAGTTGTGCTTGCTCCCCGCTGCATTGGTGAATATTTCGGTTATCTTGAAAGCAGTATGTCAGCTCATAGTCTGGACACTAAAATGAGTTTCTTTGAGGGTAAAGTTGGTGAAAAGGTCTTCCCGGAAAATATTACACTCACTGACGATCCTGAGCATCCTGATCTGATAAATTTTGATTATAACCATGATGGTCATATTTATAAGAAACTTTCGATTATCGAAAAGGGTGTATTCAAAAACTTCATGGTCGATAACTATTACGGACGAAAACTGAAAATGAAAAAGAATGGTGCCGAGGGTGCTGGTTTAGTAATGGAAACGGGTAATAAAACCAGAGAAGAATTAATTGGCTCGATTAAAAGAGGGTTATATATTTCCAGCCTGCATTATATGAATTTCATTAATAGGAAGGAAACTTCTGTAACCGGATTAATCCGTGATGGAACTTTTCTTATTGAGAACGGAAAAATTACAAAAGTTGTAAACAATCTAAGATTCACCGAAAAAATTACCGATGTTGTGAAAGAAATTACAGACATCGAAAATCAATCTTATACAATTCCTTATTCAAGTAATTATGGTGAGTTTGGTATTTATAGCGCCCGCATGCCGCACGTGAAAGTGAAGGGTTTTAAAATAAGCTCTTCCACGAGAACAGTGTAAAAAAAATGGAACCACGAATTACACGAATTAACACGAATGAAGGACTGAAATGGAAGATTTAATTTATCCGGAATTATCATATAAAATTGTCGGTGCAGCAATGGAAGTTCATCGTGAATTAGGTCCAGGATTTCTGGAGAAAGTTTACGAAAATTCCATGATAGTTGTATTCGAAAGAGACCAGGTTCCCGCAATCCAACAGTATCCTATTCCTGTATTCTTCCAGGGAAACAAAGTTGGTAATTATGTAGCAGATATTGTTGTTGCAGATAAAATCATTGTCGAATTGAAAACTGTGAATTCAATTACAAATGTTCATGTAGCTCAGGTTATGAATTATCTTAAGGCAACTGGAAAACGTTTAGGTATAATCATCAACTTCAAGGGTCAATCCCTGGAATATAAGAGAATTATTTTATGATACAATTCGTGAAAATTAGTGTTAATTAGTGGTTAAAATATTTAAGGAGAATAAATGAAAAAATTAGTATTTGATATAATTAATAAGTTGCAGATACCCGAAATTACTTATGCTGATGTGCGCTTCACTTCCACGGACGAACAAGAAATATACTTTGAAAAAGGAGTTCTCAAACACTTCGGTTCAGATTATGATTCTGCAGCTCTTGGTATTCGTGTTTTAGTTAACGGCTGCTGGGGTTTTGCCGGCACAACGATTCTGAGCAATGCTTCCATTGAAAAATCAATTAAGAAAGCAATCTTAAATGCAAAAATCGGAAGCAAATTTAAACGAGAACCTGCATCATACAAAAAACTGAAATCCTTAAATGAAAGCTATTTCTACGTTCCTGAAGAAGATCCGTTTTTAATGGACGATAAGTATAAAATCGATTACCATGAAAAAATTGCTAAAAAGTTGGTTGGAAATGAAAAAATCGTTCATTCTCTTGTTTACACTGTTTTTTACAGGCAGTATAAAGTTTATGCAAATACAGAGGGAACATTTGTGGATTCGCTGGTTTACGACACAATGCCGATGATGTATGTTCTGGCTTCCGATGGCAAAGAAACTATGTGCCGAACCTGGCCCGGTCATATGAACGGATGTCGCGGTGGATTCGAAGTCGTACGAAATGTAAAAATGGAAGAAAATGCAGATAAAATTATCGAAGAAGCAATTAAACTTCTTGATGCTCCACGTATCGAAGAAGAACGGACAGATATCATCATCGGTGGAGGTCACCTTGCTTTGCAACTTCACGAATCTGTGGGACACGCAACAGAAG
>JAUVLE010000034.1 GCA_030595905.1 Candidatus Cloacimonadota bacterium
AAGCCCCAGCTTGGATACACTGCAAATAAATTCTTATGACTGAATGCAGTTTTTGGTTTCCAAGCTGGTGCTTGGAAACCAGAAGATGAGCCTTACGAACTGGAAAGTTCGTAAGAAGTCTGTGAATCAGTAAGAGTTTAGGTGATTCTCCAGCTTTTTCACACTTCGAGTTTTCGGAGCGTTTTTATTTCAATTTCTCAAATTCATCTTTTCCGCCGGACAGCATAAAAGTCAGGGGAGCTGCTTTTTTTGCCAGGTGGAGCATGTCACGGGCAGTATTTTTTATATCCCACTGAGCATGAGCATCTTCTCTTAATCTTGATACATGGTAGAGTTCACGGGAATTTACCGATACCAACACCCTGCGGCGATGGGCATTGGTTAAACAATATTCTGCTGCTCTATTATATTTTAGTTTGAATTTATAGAATAATTCCGAGCTGCGTTCACAAATTTCCATTAATTTCTTTTTTTTATTTATCGCTTTAATAGATTCCGGGATCGTATAGCCAAGTTCGGGGTTGTATTCTTGAGGCAGTAACGTCATCAAGCGGTGTCTTTTTAATTGAGCAAAGTTGCTTGCACTAACGATCAATTCATATTTCAAGTCGCCGGTGAATTCAAATTCACGAGGTAGAGAATCGAAAGTAGAAATGAACTTAAGAACCTCTGCAAAGAATGCTTTTCCTTTTTCTTCATTGGAAAGTATCTGTGCTACGATTTGTAAAGATTCTTCCATTGAAAGTAGAGAATTATTGTGGATTATCGCAGCAGCAATGTTTATGTCAATGTTGTCATCCCGGAAAAGGATTGCATTTCCTTCACTATTTTTTTCAGGAAGATGATCATCAGGGAGATTTTCCTGTGTTTTTTCGATTATTGAAGCTACCATTTTCTTTAGATTTTGTCTGGTATATTTGAAGTGATCATCCTGTAATTCTGTTTTAAATGCTTTTTTGAATTCTTCCGGATCTGTCAGGATGATCAAAGATGGAGCAACTTCTTTTGTTACATTGAATAGTTTTTGAGATAATTCTCTTGTTTCTGCAAGTTCAGAGTGACGCATTGTTCTTATTGCGTGTTCTAATGTTCTGCCGTTAAAAGACAAACCTAATTGAGCTTGTGTTGCCAGGCTCAAAGCATACCTGGCATCTTCTTTTGCCCAGCCTTCAAGAGTATTTTTGTGCCTGTTCATTTTGTCAGAAATTCCTTTTTTGGATGCTGCTCTCGCTTTTTCGGAAAGTTCTGGATTAGCTCCATACTGATATTGGATTAGTTTTTCGAGGTTATTTAAATAAAAGTTATTTTGAAGCTTTACTAATTTTTCAAAAGTCTCTTTGTCCTGTTGGCTGAATTCGGTTGGCGTTATGAAGTCTCCTTTTAGAGTGATATAGCGTTGGGATTTTTCTGTGTAAGCACAGCCGATACGCCTTGCTTCCAGTTCTTCCAATGCTAATCTTGAGATGCCTAATATGTCAAAATTGAAGTATGCGTGTTCTGCCACAGAATGATGACTCATACCAAATACGATTGCCTTGTTCGATCTTCTGGCTTTTTCTACCTGCTCCCTTGCTTCTGCTCTCAGCTCCGGAACATCTCTCGGGTCACGGCTGATGCGAGCGTAAGCTGCGGAGATGGTTTCGGGAGTGGCAATGTTCTTATCTGGAAGTTGTTCGATAAGATTTTTGTCTATATTATATCCTGCTATTGTTACTTTCATTTTTCTTTCCTGTTAATTCTTGTTACGACCATGCCATGAGGCGTCGCATGGAAGTCTCTTTCGTAATCTGCTTTATTTGAACTGAGCATAATAAAACATTTCGCACCTACGGAGCTTATCATTATTATTATCTCCATACCACAGGGCTTACGCCCTGCGCTACTAATATTTCGCTCCGATGGAGCTTTTTATATTTCAATCTACACTTATTCATATTTTACAACACCGTAGGCGTGCCATATTGGTAATCCGATGCGTAAGCGTCGGGGAATAATAAGAATAACAATAAAACACCGTAGGTGTGACATATTAATTTGTAATAAATCCATATCACAGGGTTTACACCCTGCGCTACTAATATTTCGCTCCGATGGAGCTTTTTATATTTCAATTTACATTCATCCATTTTTCATAACGTCATTGGAACTTTTACACTACATTCCTCAGTTATTTATCTTCCACAACACCGTAGGTGTGACATATTGGTAACCCGATGCGTAAGCGTCGGGGAATAATAAGAAATAACAATAAAACACCGTAGGTGTGACATATTAATCCGTAATAAATCCATACCACAGGGCTTACACCCTGCGCTACTAATATTTCGCTCCGATGGAGCTTTTTATATTTCAATCTACACTTATTCATATTTTACAACACCGTAGGCGTGCCATATTGGTAATCCGATGCGTAAGCGTCGGGGAATAATAAGAATAACACATCAGCACCAGAGGTGCGGCATATACTCAAAAAATACTTATCCATCACAGATCTAATTCCTTTAATGTTTCTTTAGTCGGAACACCATTTTTATCCCAACCTCTTATCTCATAATACTTATCCAGCATTTCATCCAGCTTAACTATCCTGTTCCTGGAAGCTCCTTCCGGCAAGACTTCATTGAGAAATCTGGGTGGAAGAGTGTCATCCTTTCTTGTGAATCCTGCTTCTGTATTGAACTTTCTTTCAAGATTATAAATCCTCTTCCCTATCTTCACCAGTTCGTCATCTGTGAAATTGAGTCCTGTAACAATATTTAGCATCTCGGCAAAAGTGGAAGGACTCATCGCAAACTGCAGGAACCTGCAAAGTATTATACTGTCGACCATAGCAGATATATCCTGGAGAAGTGTAACTATCTCTGCTTTTCCTTTTGCTGCAAAACGGTCTAAAAACACAGGTGAGCCCAGGATTTCCGGTCCGATCATATATGCTTTAACATGACATCCACCACGGTTGTTTGTGGCATAAGCAAGAGCTTGTCCCTGCACACCACGCGGATCATAAGCAGGAATTTCCATTCCTTTCACCTGCATTGCCAATTCAGGTCTGCCATATTTCTCGGCTAATCTTTTTGAACCTAACGCCAATTCAGATCCAATGCCACGTTTATATGCTATGTCCTCTACTAATTGAATAAGGTTGCTTGCATCACCCCAGATCAGTTTTTCAGGGAATGCACCTTTTTCAAAAAGTTCCATTGCGCAACCGATAGTGCTGCCGCAGGTTATTGTATCCAATCCAAGTTCGTTGCAAACATAATTTGCTTCCGTGATAGCAGTCAGGTCGTTCACACCAAGCTGTGCACCAAAAGCCCATAGTGTTTCATATTCCGGTCCTTCACCTTCTTTTGAAGATGTTTTAGTTGTCCTTCCGCAAGCAATAGGGCATTTATAACAGGCACTTTTCTTATGAACAAAATTTTCAGAAAGCTTCTCTCCGCTCGTTCCCTCTGCATCGTTGAAAACACCACCCTGGAAATTACGGGTTGGATATAAACCATGAGCATTCATTATATTCACCAAACCTGATGTTCCCAACAGTTGAAGTGATTTTCCTGTTACCGGATTCTTATCTATCAATCTATCTAATTTGGGAAGAAATGCTTTTAACGCATCCGGATCGTTAACAGGTATTTTCCTGGTTCCTTTTACAACTACAGCTTTCAGATTCTTGGATCCCATCACAGCTCCCATTCCACCTCTACCGGCAGTACGATCCTTATCGTTCATAATGGCTGAAAAGAGAACCTGATTTTCTCCAGCAGGACCGATACTGGCAACAGAAGAACCTGCTTTGGTTTCTTTGATAATTGCTTCTTTAGTTTCTTGAGTATTCAAACCCCAGAGATGGGCAGCATTTCTAATCTCGATACCATCGTCGGTTATGTTCAGGTAAACAGGTTTTGCCGCTTTTCCCGTGACAATAAATCCATCGAGACCGGTCTTTTTTAGTTCTGCTCCGAATATCCCGCCTGAACTGGAATCGCAGATCGTGTTTGTGAGAGGAGAGCGTGAGATAACATGAAATCTACCGGAAGTAGGCATTACAGCGGTTAACGGACCTGTCAGGAAGATCAGAGCATTTTGCGGGGAAAGAGGTTCGGTTTGCGGAGAGCATATTTCTGTGTAAAGTTTAACGCCGAGTCCCCTGCCGCCAAGGTATTTTCTTCTTATGTTATCATCGACCTCAACCGTTTCCTGTTTACCGGTTGAAATATCTATTTTTAATATTTTCCCCATCCATCCATTCATTATGCACTCCTTTGTTTTCACACCCGAGTTGGGTTATTGTTGAACTCGACTCGGGTGTGAACTGATTCAAATAAATACTTTTGAATTTTTTCTTCTATTTTTTTTGAATCATATTCTTTCATCAATTTAAAATAATCTTTGGCAGAAAGATCATTATTTCTCATTATTTCATCAGAAAATATTGGCTGAGTTCGTTCATCGATCCATTCATGATAATTTGAAAATTCCCAATCTGAAATATCATCAACTAAACCTGTCTTCTTTGGATTGTAATGAATATACTGACACAGATTCAAAGCATAGGAATCGTTTTCAACGATTTTGTGCTGCAATGGATTCAAAAATAAACGTCCTTTCCGATTGTATTTGTTATTATATATCTGCACATATCCCGAAAAAACATCGTTGAAAATCCTGTAGATCGGTTTGTACGAATCCTGCCGTATAAAGAAATGGAAATGATTTGGCATGAGACAGTAAGCAAAAATAGAAGCAAGATACAGTTTCAACTTTTGCAGGATCTTGATCTGACACAGAATGTAATCATCATCCAACCTGAATAGATCGAGATTGTCTAAAGAATGATTATAAATATGAAAGTAAGCATCCTTTTGAAAGCATTCTTTGTTACATCTCATTATTTTTTCCTTTTATCTAACTCTAGTCTTTGAGGACCCGATTTGAGTAAGTTCATTTCTACCCGAGTCGAGTCTTTGAGGACCCGATTTGAGTAAGTTCATTTCTACCTGAGTCGAGTCTTTGAGGACCCGATTTGAGTAAGTTCATTTCTACCCGAGTCGAGTCTTTGAGAACCCGACTCGGGTAGAGCATTAGTCATAGAACCTGTTGTATTTATCACGATGCTCACAGGTTAAACATTTTTTCTTATAATAAGTATAAACAGCTTTGGGAAGCTTTGACATAGTTGCATGTCGTGAAGGGCAGATGTGACATGGAATTTCCGGTTCGAGCCATGCTTCGGGTGTGAATTTGAATAATTTAGCTCCCTCCAGGATCATTACTCCTGCACTTGTTCCAAGCCTGTTTGCTCCCGCATTTATCAATCTTATAGCATCTTTAAAGTTAGATATTCCACCTGCTGCTTTTACTCCGATATCCGGTCCTACGGTTTCTTTCATAAGTTTCACATGATGAGGGAATGCACCAAACGCTCCGAATCCTGTGGAGGTTTTCACGAAATGAGCACCGGCTTCTACAGCAAGCTGGCAGGCTTTCACAATTTCGTCATCGGTAAGGTAGCAGGTTTCCAAAATTACTTTTACGTGGGAAGGACTGCTTGCTTTTACAACCTGTTTTATGTCATCTTTTACAAAGTCGTATTTTTTTCCCCGCATTGCTCCCACATTGATCACCATATCTATTTCTTCTGCACCTTCTGATACCGCTTGCTCAGCTTCCAATGCTTTGAGCCTGCTTGTATTCATTCCCAGCGGGAAACCGATCACCGAACAAACCAGCACATTGCTATCTTTAAGCTGTTCATAAGCAAATTTTACGTAATGCGGATTAATGCAAACCGAGATGAATCCAAACATCTTTGCTTCATTGCACAGGTTTAATATCTTCTTCTGTCCGGAATTGGATTTCAGTTCAGTGTGATCTATCATTTTCGCTATTTTATTAATATCAAGATTTTTCATAGCAACTCCTTCTTTTTGCTCACAGATTATCACAGATAGCACGGATAAAGGGAGAAAAGAAAATTACAAATTACAAATAAATTCCAAATCTCCAAATCTCCAAATCTTCAGTTAGAGTGGGTTGAGAAAATATCAAGCATTTCATCCATTTTCACGCACCCTGAGAGTTTAGGAACAAGTTCATTTCATTGCTGATATCGTCGTACTTCATGCTCTTATCCGTGTTCATCTGTGTTAATCCGTGAGCCTTTAAACCACATGTAATTAATAATTTCCAGCTAACTGTCCGCAGGCTGCATTAATATCCCAACCTCTACTTTTACGATATGTAACTGCAAAACTTGAGTTTTCCATTCCATGTATGAATTCAGCTACTTCCGCTTCCGAAGGTGATTTAAACGGCATCGAACTCACTTCGTTCCATTTTATCACATTCAATTTACAGGAAATATCTCCCAGAAATTTTAACAGAGCTTTTGTATCTTCCTGGCCAATATTGAAATCTTTTATCATCACATATTCGAAAGTAATATGGAAAGCTGTTTTCTTCCGAAAATCCAGTAATGCATTTTTTAATTCTGTAAGAGGATACTTTTTGCAGACCGGCATCAACTGCTCTCTTTTTTCCTGGATGGCAGAATTCAAAGAAACAGCTAATTTTATTTTTAATCCGTTATCTGCCAGTTCTTTCAGTTTGGGAATTATCCCGCAGGTAGAGATGATAATGCGGCGTGAACTGAAACTGAAGCATTGTTTATCTTGCAATATTCTTACGGCTTTGATCACATTTTTTAAATTATCTAATGGCTCACCCATTCCCATAAAAACGATGTTCGTAAGTTTTTTTTCTTTCAGCTCTTTAATTGCCAGAAAAACCTGCGAAAGGATCTCGTAAACCTCCAGATTTCTGATGAGACCCATGCTTGCTGTAGCACAGAACCCGCAATTGCGAGCACAACCAACCTGTGATGAAATGCACAAAGTATTTTTTTCTTTGTTTGGAATAAGCACCATTTCGATTCTATTGTCATCAACAAGAGATAAAAGAAATTTCTTTGTTCCATCTCTTGAAATATCGACCTTAATTATTTCAGGGAGAAAATTTTCGAATTTAGTAGAAAGCTTTTCCCTCAAGCTTTGTGACAGGGTACTCATTTTATAAAAATCTATCTCGTGGTTGTTGTATATCCAGTTTAAAACCTGGTTTTTTCTAAACCTTTTTTCACCTATCGTATATAATCTTTTCTCTATCTCATCCGGCAGCAGACCAAGAATGTGATCATTCATTTCCAGATCGATCCTTAATCGTTTTATATTCTTCAAGAGACACAGTAACTTTTTCATCATCATCTGAGATAAGATATATTTTATCATTATAGTAATCGTTCTTAGAGACATACATTTTCTTATCTTTAACAATAATTTCTTCATCCATTTCGGGAAATTCCTCAGATTTTTCCCGATAGAAATCTTCCTCAAAATGAAGACAGCAAAGCAGCCTTCCGCATGGTCCGGATATTTTTGAGAGATTTCCAAGCAGATTTTGATCTTTTGCCATCTGGATGGTTACTTGATTTATTTTCCGCAGGAATGTACAGCAGCAATAATTTTGACCGCAAATGCCCAGTCCACCATATCTGCGAGCATCTTCTCTGCCGGAAGATTGGTGAAGTTCTATACGGGTCTTAAATTCTGTGGCAAGTTCACGAACAAACTCCCGGAAATCTATGCGACCATCTGCAGAAAAGAAAAAAGTTAACTTATTTCCATCAAGCTGATAAATGGTATCTATAAGTTTCATCTCAAATGGATGTTTTTTTAGCATTTCAAGAAATTTTTCTTTTGCTTTAACTTCTTTTTTTCTAACAGCTTCAAGCTGTTTTATATCTTCATCTGTTGCAATTCTATGAATTTTATCAATTCCATTTTTCTTACTTTTTTCTTCATATTCTTCATCAAAGACCGAACAATTTATAACTTTCGCAATATCTTCACCGCGTTCTGCTTTTACGATTATATCCATATCCGGTTCTAACTGTAAATTCTTGGGATTTATAAAATATCCTATCCTGTCTGAACGAAAAATCACCTCTATCAATTCTTGCATTAATACTCCAAATATCTATGTTTTGTAATCAGACCGGGAATAGTGAAATGAAAAAAGATTCCACTTCCAAAAGACTGAATTACGATCTTTGTGTTAACGATTTAATTAATAACTAATTTGCGAATATTTCCAAAAAGTTTTTTTTCTTCTTTGGAAAGCTTCAATTTTCTCCTCTGTTTCACAATTTCTACTGTCTCAAAAAACTTTTCCTCTTTGTATTCGATAAGATCAGCACCTTCTCCCCAACTGAATGAAGGAACAAAATCTTTAATAATATCTCTTCCAAAAAGGTTGCAGCCTACACCGATCAAGGTTCCTGTATTTATCATAGAGCATATAGCTGTCTTTGTGTGATCACCGATGACGGCGCCTATGAATTTACTTTTAGAATCGATCTTTTTATTTTCAGGATAAAAATAAACCTTCACATTCTTGTAATTATTTTTCAGGTCACTGTTATTTGTATCGGCTCCCAGGTTCACCCATTCACCGATGTAGCTATGCCCCAAAAATCCGTCATGCTGTTTGTTCGAATATGCCTGAAAGATCGTTCCTTCAACCTCTCCCCCAACTTTGCAGACAGAACCGATCGAGGTACCTTCATATATTTTTGCACCTACTTTTATTATTGAATTTTTCCCGATATATGCAGGTCCGATTATTACAGCGTTTGACATTATTCTCACATTTTCATCGAGGATAACAGGACCTTCGGTGGCGTCGATCACTACCCCCGGCTTGATGATCGTTCCTTCTCCGATCCAGATATTATATGGATTTATGATAGTTATGCCGGGTTCGGTATCAAAGAAATTATCTTTGTCATAAAAGAAATCCTCGAAATCTTTGGTGATATAGTCAGGATTTTCCTTTATCAACTCCCAGGTATATTCCCACAGAAAAATACCATCGATCTCGATCTTTTTTAAATTCTCGAATAATGTTGAAATATCCTCCGATGTCATTTTCTTTTTAGCGGGAATCAGTTTTGCTGCCAGAATATTGTTGTTATTAACAAGACAGGAATTAAGAGATAGTTCTTCTATTTTTTTTTGAATTTTCTTATCTATTTTAATCCTGCTGTTTAGAAAGAGTGTTTCTTCCTTTGTAAGGTCATTTATCTGCCAGTCCTTATGCCGTTCTTTATAAATTCCTTCCAGGAAAGAAGAAGTAATGATATTATTTTCTGAAAATCCAAAGTAACCGGCAATTCGCTGTCTTAACTTCAATATTCCAACTCTCAGATCACCTGTGCAGCGGGTAAGAGTTATCGGAAAAAAATTACTCCATTTATCATCATCAAAGATCACATATCTCATCTATTCTCCTGCTCAAATATCATCCCGCTTATTTCCAAATAAAGCCAATTACGGATTTGGAAATAATCAGAGAAATTACTATTTATTTATTTCGATAACTTTTGGTTCAACTTTTTTAAATTTCGGCATAGCCATACCCAGGTTCGCATTGATGTAGGTAGGATCACAAATGATGTATTTTTTTTCGCCAAAGACAACAAAATCTCCTGCGAGTTCACCATGGAATTTCACAGCAGTGGAGATATGACCCGGATAATCAAGACCTATTACATCGAGCTGTAGAAGATTTCTCACCAGGTAGGAAAAGATGATAGACCGGTCTTCACAATCGGAATAGGGATAGAACAGCGTTTCATCGGAGAAGAAGCACTTTTCTTTTCCAAATTGTTCACCATCCGTTTTATACTCAAAAGCGGTTTGAACAAATCTGAGCAGGATGTTTGCGGCTTCGGTTTCCGGTTTGCCTTCTAATATAGGTTTGAAACCCGTAAACAAAGATTGTGTTGCTTCCGGTGATAAAGGAGCTTTGAAATAGACATCCATATTTGTTTGTGGATAATTCCGGAAAAATTCCGCTGCATTCTGGTCATATTTTACAGGAATGCTGTAAACTACATCTTCATATTTGAATTTAAGTTCCTTTTCTACAAGTGTCTTTTTGATGTTGGGAGATTTGTTAACTCCCAGGTCGATCAGGTCATCTGCGTTTGGATATTTCCCATCGTAAGTATTAATCGATATCGAAAGCTTTTCTGTCTTATCAAAGGCAACCGCATAAAATCTTTTATCATCGATCATGATGTATGAAACTCCGTAAATAACATTCTTGCAGGGAAGAAGCAGATAAACATCGTTTTCGCTAAACCCGACCTTGGATTCATAACCGGATTTTGTGAGCATGAACCACAGGAAAAGATTAGTAAGATTTTTAGAATCGTTTGTTATTGTTTTCCCGATCTCATTCAAGAGCAAACAGAATCCCCAGTCGTTCAAGTTCATTTTTTCTCTGGAATCCTGAACCTGCTGCAGAAATTTTTCATGATCTGTATTACTGGTTACATACCAGAAATTGGCAACTGCTTTCTCATTCAAAGGATCCAAGGTTACTTCCAATTTATTGGTATAATTATATTCAAGAGGCAGCCCCCAGAAATTTACATCGATCTTCGGAGCACTTCCTGGTTCCGCATAAACCAGGCTTTCTTTAACCTCCTGATCTTCTGCCATGATAACAGCTTTGGGAACTTCAATTTCTTTTACGATGTTAGTCTCGGGAAAATCCTTTTCTTCTGAATGTTCAACTTCAGGAACTTTATCCGGTTTAGGAATATCATCCTGAACATTTCCTTTGAAAGCTTCAAAACTTTTCCAGTTTTTTTCCAGGAACTCTACAAAAGCCTTATCCTGAGCACTTTTATATTCCCTTAAACTGTCTTGCTGCTGCTTTTTCCAGGTTTTATAATCATCCTGCGCAAAAAGAGCAAACGTGATAAGAAACATAAAAACAACAAGCAATATCAAGCGAATACTTTTTTTCTTCGAGAACATATTTCCCCCTTTTATTATTTCATTTGACCAAACTTTCAACTTCTCAGCTTATGAAAGATCGAGCTATTCTTTCCATCTAAAAAAATTCATTACTCCCATAAAAGCGATCAGAACAAAATATACAGGTTGTATTATTAGCCAGGCAGGATAAAATAGCAACCTTTTTTTATCTTCGCAAAAAATAGAGAAAGCAAGTTTGAGGAATTCGATTTCCAAAATCGCTCTTAATAGTATGATCCCGAGACCAAACCACCATACCTTAAATATCAAAACAATTGGTAATATCATTATAAAAAAAACACAAATAAGATAAAAAAAGAATTCAGGGTTTAATGAAGTCTGCCATTTTATATTGGAACTCCATCTGCTTCTCTGGCTGAGAAATTGGGACCAGCTTTTACAGGGAACAGTATATGCGAAGCTGTGTGGCGAAAAAGAAAAACTTACTTTCATGCCGGTTTTTCTGAAAAGCTGCATAAGATTCACATCGTCACCGGAGATCAGATGTTTGATCTTTTCAAATCCACCCACTTTTAAAAATGATTTCTTTTTATAGGCAATATTCTGACCCGAACATGAGAAGTACTTACCTGATGAAATAGCTCCTGCTGCTGCTGCAAACATGGAAACGAAATCAAAATGTTCAAATTTGTGAAGTAATGTCGATTTTTTCCAATCTTTGATCATGGTTCTGGAAAAACCGGTGACCATATCACTTCTTTTAAGATTTGCGATGATAGAACTTATCCAGTATTTCCCGACAATACAATCTGCATCTGTAGAAAGAATAATGTCACCCGAACTTGCTTCGATGGCTTGCGATAAAGCATTCTTCTTGGGAGAATCAACTTCTTTTCTATTGGTAACTTTGATGAGCTTTATGTTCTCCCACTTCTTTGCAAACTGTTCAATGATGGTTGCAGTGCTATCTTCAGATCCATCATCTGCGATGATTATCTCAAATAAATGCTCAGGATAATGTTGATTTACCAGCGATGTAAGCAGCTTTGAAATATTTTTTTCTTCGTTCCTTGCAGCAACAATTACAGATACTTTCTTTTTAAATGTATCGGCTGGTTCCTTTCTATTTCTTAGTCCAATAAAAAAAAGCCTGAGATAGTAAAGGTAGATCAAGACCGAGATGGAAATAATAAGATATACGATATTCCAGAACATTTACTCTGCCTTAAGAAGAGAATCTATCAATGAATCTATCCCATCAATATCTTCTGTTTTTTTTAACCACTTCGGTCCTTTCCACAGTAGGCTGTCCGGTCGGGTAACATATTTTTTATTCCTTATTATAAATGCACCGGAGAGATCGATCGGAGCCGGTTCATGCTGTGGAGCCATGACCATATAATCCGGTCTTAATGAATCCGGATAAGTTGGAACATAGATAATCGAATCCGGCCAGACATAAGCTACACCACCCATATCAAATACAAGAGAATCCATGCCGTTTTCTCTATAAACTGTTGGATAAAAATTATAGTTCAGGCTGTCCGAAAGCGGAGTCGGTTGAGTTCCTTCAATAAATATTTCATCGATTGTTTCTTCGTACGGATTTTTTGGAAGAAGTCCGGTTTCCCTGGAAATGGTAACTGTAACAAGACCTTCCGGACGTTCAAACTGCAAGCCGGAACCATCTATAATCGGTTTTCCATGGCTGTTCAATGGTGAATCTAATTCTATGGCTTTCTTCATGATAAAAGGCCAGGAAGGCAGGGCTGCTGTTGCCCCGGATTGATTTGCTCCGAGAGTAGAATTATCATCGAATCCAACCCAGATACCGGTAACCAATTTCCTGTTATAACCAATAAACCATGCATCTCTGAAATCATCTGTGGTTCCTGTTTTTCCGGCAGCATTCCATTTATAGGTTACAGATTCTAACGTATCGTATCCCGGCTGCCAGCGAACACCCACACCGGTACCTTCATTAACAACAGACTGCATAAGATTTGCCATCAGGTAGGCAACCTGTTCATTCACCACCCGGATTTTATCGGTATGGTTAGATTCCAGTATTTTACCTTTTTTATCTTCCACCCGTCGAATATAGACCGGATTTACCCTTTCACCATTATTGGGGAAAGTGGTGTAAGCAGTTATGAGCTGGTATGGCAACACTTCCATAGAACCTACACTTAAAGTGTAATAAGGATACACCGGCGTAGTAATACCAAAACGATCTGCATATTCCATCACTTTACGCGGATTCAGATCGTAAATAAGTTTTGCTGCATAAATATTGCGTGATTTCTTCAATCCTTCACGAAGCCGTGTATATCCGAAATTCCTTAACGAATAGTTCCTGATCTTCCAGAACAAAGTATCGCTTTGAATAAAAGAAACAGGTTCATCCTGGATGATGGTAGCGGCAGTGTAACCATTCACCAGCGCCGCAGTGTACATAATCGGTTTGAAGGAAGACCCGGGCTGCCTTTTAGATTGCATAACACGGTTCAGTTTGCTGTGATTGAAATTCCTGCCACCGATCATAACGCGAACATAGCCTGTTTCCGCTTCGATAGAGAACACACCACCTTGAACGTAAGGAGTTACAATATTGATCGTATCGCTTGGAAAATCGGCATATTTATATTCATAATTATTTTTTATCTCAAACTTCGTAAGATTCATATTTAGAACGGAATCTGCATATTCCTGCAAGTCCATATCAAGGGTTGTGTATATCTTTAATCCTCCTGTAAATAAGCGGGTTGTTCCATATTTGCGTTCCAGGATACGACGGATATATTCGATGAAATAATCTTTCGCTTCGAAATTACCTTTAGACTGGTAAAGCTCGATCTCACTTTCTTTGGCAGTTAGATAGTCTTCTTCTGTTAGCACATGTTCTTCAAACATCCTTCTAAGTACAATATTTCTTCTTTGAAGTGCACGCTCGGGATGCCTGAATGGATAATAAGCACTCGGTAATTGCGGCATTCCTATGAGTAATGCTGCTTCGGGGATGGTCAGTTCGGAGGCGGTTTTATTAAAATATTTTTGGGAAGCAACTTCGATGCCGTACAAGCCCGGTCCGAATAGAGATTTATTCAGGTACATTTCTAAAATTTCATCTTTGGAAAAATGCTTTTCAATCCTGATAGCAAGCAGGGCTTCCTTTATCTTTCTTGGAATTGTCTTATCCAACGAAAGGAACATATTCCTGGCAAGTTGCTGGGTGATTGTACTGGCACCCTGAGAAAAATCCATTTTTTTAATATCCATCAGGATCGCACGTATAAATCCTGTAAGATCCATTCCCCAATGATGATAGAAATTTTTATCCTCTACCGCTGTTATACCATTTGTAAGATATCCCGGCAGATCTTTGAGCTTTGTAAGCTGTCTTTTTTCCATATAAAAAATATGGATGAGATTATCGTTGCGGTCATATACTTCCGAACCGACCTTCATCTCATAACTTTGCAGCTCGGATAAAGGCGGTAATTCTCTGCTGTAATAATAAAATAAACCAAATCCTAAACCAACGAAAAAGATCGTTACAGACAGGAAAATGTAAACATACTTAATTACTTCTTTTTTCATAGAACACTTCATTTTTTTCCATTATTTTTTTAGCAATAAAACCAGTAATTATGCCGGTTACTATTCCCATTAATACCAGCAGCGGCGTCAAATAAAATATTGTATTTTGTTTTATCAGGATCAATCTTACAATAGAAATCTGCGCAAAATTATGTGCTGTGGCTCCCAGAATACTGATCCCTATTATGCTGAATTTTATATTCGATCTTATAAAGATAAACATGATAATTAGTGAAAATATACCTCCCGATAATGAGAGCAGTGTGGTGGGACCGAGGAACGTTCCCGTGAGAAAGCCGCCAATAATTGTTTTGCTGAAAGATACAATTAATGCAGACTTTAAACCATCTGAAAGGAGAATGATAAGAATTAGAATATTTGCCAGTCCGATCCTCATGAACGGAAATGGTTTGGGAATAAAACTTTCTACAACATAGATAGTTACTGCAAATGCAGTAAAGAATGCAAGACGTGTGGCAGGATGAGTGGTGCGTACTATTTCCATCTTTTTAATAATAAAACTTGCCTATCCGGCACCTGTCGGACGGCAAGTTTTATCAAATAAATTATTTCTACTTATTTTTACTTTCAAAATCCAACATGAACTGAGCAAGACACTGAACTGCTTTCATGGGAAGTGAATTGTAAATGGAAGCTCTGCAGCCGCCCACACTTCTATGACCCTTCAGTCCGATCATATCTTTGGTCTTTGCTTCTGCTATGAATTTCTTTTCCAGTTCTTCTGTGGGCAGCCTGAATGGAACATTCATATAAGAACGATCTTCCGGCACAACTGTTCCACGATAAAAATCGGAATTATCGAAAATATTGTATAAATAATCAGCTTTCTCTTTATTGTTTCTGGCAAGTGCTTCCAATCCACCTTTGTTCTCTATCCATTTCAGCACTTCGCCAATCACATAGATGCTGAATGCAGGCGGTGTATTGAACATCGAGTCTTTATCTGCATGGGTTTTATAATCCATCATAGTGGGAAGTCCCGGATTGATCCTGTCTAACATATCTTTTTTTATAAGGACAAAAGTTGCTCCGGCAGGTCCGATATTTTTCTGGGCACCACCATAGATCAAATCATATTTTTTAAAGTTGAGAGGACGACTAAGGAAGTTTGAAGACATATCTGCGATAAGCGAAACACCTGCGGGAACATCCGGATCGATCTTCCACTCTGAACCACGAATTGTGTTATTGGTTGTTATGTGAAGATAAGCCGGATCATCTGATAGTTCCCATGTTTTTGGAATATAGGTAAAATCCTTATCTTCCGAACTGGCTGCAATATGATACTTTTTGCCGATCTTTTTTGCTTCTTTCCAGGCTTTGGTAGCCCAGGCACCTGTATCGATATAGTTGGCAACTTTATCATCCGGGCAGAAATTAAGCGGAATCATAAAGAATTGTGTGCTGGCACCACCCTGCAGAAAAAGAGCTACATAATCGTCACCCAGCCCCATAATTCTTTTCATTGCTGCCCTTGCACCTTCGATGATCTCTCCATACTCTACGGAACGATGGCTCATTTCCATCACGGATAGTCCGGCGCCTTTGTAATCAACCAGGTTTTGCTGAACTTCTTTTAAAACTTCCTCCGGTAATACCGCAGGTCCTGCATTGAAACTGTGAATTCTCATTTGATCTACCTCCAAAAATTATTTTTTCACAAATTGAAATTCGAGTGTTTTCAGGCAAGTTTTTTTTGTGGGAATAAATAACTGATCTTGTTAACCATCTGAACAAGACACGATGAACATAATAAAGAAAATTCATAAAGTTGACTATCCCCGTGGCAAACCAAGAAGTATTTTGCTAACTTTATTTAAGCAAGCTTAAATACGAATTTTCAATATTTAACCCCTCTGTCATTCACCGAATGACATCTCCCCTAAATCAGGGGAGAAAATATGGAAACCCCAACGCAAGTATTGAGGAATTCTTTTGATTTAATAAGAATGTTTAACGTCTTGCTATTTAATTTTTTTAGCCTGCATAATCCGGAAATAAACATTCCGCCAAAAACTTTTTCTTTGACATAAATAATTCTACAAGCAGGTTTGTTTATGCCTTCAATAAGGTATGAAAAATATTTATTATTTAGATAATGTTAAATTGAAGAATATGAGAAAAGCGAAAAAGAGACATGGGGTTATGGCGAACCTTTTTAGTGTAACTATAGTCGGTTATGCGAACTTTTTGGTAGTTCGTGGCATGCATATGTTAAGCCTATTGTGGTAGTTCAAAAAAATAATTCCAGTCCAGTTTATTAATTAAATTACTGGACAATAAAGCAAAGAAATAATTAATGCTCATATTATGAAAGTAAAAGAATATGTAATTAAAAAGATTAAAAGATTTCCTGAAGGATTTGTATTTACCTATGAGAATATTATTGAGGAAGTAAACAACAAGGAAGCTGTGATAAAAAGTTTAAATAGGATGGTATCTTCGGGGAAATTAAGTAAGCTTTCAAAAGGTAGATTTTACAAACCCGAGATAACAGTTTTTGGCGAATTAGAGCCCAACGAATACCAAATTGCAAAAGATTTATTGGAAAAGAATGGAGAAATTATCGGATATTTAACAGGTTTAACTGTTTACAATCAGCTTGGTTTAACTACACAATTGAGCAATATCATACAAATTGGACGAAATGAAACAAGACCTGCTTTTCAACGAGGAAAATATAACATCTCCTTTGTTAGACAAAAAAATAATATAACCAAAGAAAATATTCCACTGTTGCAAATTCTGGATTCAATACGTTATATAAAAGAAATTCCTGATGCGGAAACTTCATTTTTATGTAATCGGTTTCTAAATATTTTGGCTGAGCTTTCAAAAAAAGAGAAAAAGTTATTCATTCGTTTAGCACTTAAATATTCACCTGCGACTCGTGCATTAGTTGGAGCATTACTGGACAAAACAGGAGATGAAGAACTAACGGAAAATTTACAAAACTCTTTAAATCCTATTACAAATTACAAGTTAGGGATCACAAAAGAGAATTTATCAACAATTGAAAAATGGAATATAAAATGATACTACACAATGACACAAAATTATTTAAACAGGCAATACAA
>JAUVLE010000260.1 GCA_030595905.1 Candidatus Cloacimonadota bacterium
GAACTTTCCGAAGGTCTTTACTACAAATTCGGAGCCGGTATGAAACAGCTTATAGCATCAGGTTCCAACACAAGTCCTAAATCTCCACCTCCATTTATGGCAGCTTATGTGGAAATAGAACTTGATACTGAAACAGGAAAGATTGAAATTCTGGATTATGTAGCGGTGGTAGATTGCGGAACTCCTATCAATCCGAATTTGGCAAAGATCCAGGTAGAAGGTGGAATTCTTCAAGGCATTGGAATGGCAATGTATGAAGATGTAATTTATTCTAAAGACGGAAAAATGCTGACCAATAATATGATGAAATACAAAATTCCCAATAGAAAAGATGTGAAGAAATTTACGGTAGAATTTGCCGAAAGTTACGAACCGGCAGGTCCTTACGGCGCAAAATCTGTTGGAGAAATTGGAATCGATACACCGCTTGCTGCTATTGCAAATGCTGTTTATAATGCTGTGGGAGTAAGGATTCGTTCGGTACCGTTAACACCGGAAAAAATTCTAAATGGTATTTTGGAGAAAAGGTAACCTATCTGCCACCGAGACAGCACCGATAGGAAACTGAAAAAACGCTGTCTTCCTGACGTTTCTTGCACGTTGTTCTTAGGAAGAATCTCGATTGCATTGCAAGGAGTAAAGCTAATGAGAAGTTCAAGAGATTCTTCGTGTGCAAAGCTAACAGATTCCTCAGAAAGACATAAAGAGGTTTAAATGATTTATGAAAAGGGGTTTACAAAATGAAAAAACGCTGTCTTTCTGACGTTTCTTGCACGTTGTTCTTAGGAAGAATCTCGATTGCATTGCAAGGAGTAAAGCTAATGAGAAGTTCAAGAGATTCTTCGTGTGCAAAGCTAACAGATTCCTCAGAAAGACATAAAGAAGTTTAAATGATTTATGAAAAGGGGTTTACAAAATGAAAAAACGCTGTCTTTCTGACGTTTCTTGCATGTTGTTCTTAGGAAGAATCTCGTTTCTAATAAATAGATGCAAAGCAAAAAAAATCAAAATTTCAACCATTGCGAAGGTCAAGAAAAGCAAGAAGTTCAAAAACCGTTCGCAAGGTTTCACTAAATAAAGGAAAGGAAATGAAAGAAAATCAATATTATTTTGAATGCACAACCTGCGGTGCAAAATATGAGCAGGATGAAGTTACATATCTCTGCCCTGTTTGTGAAAAAGAAAACACGCCTGATATTCCTCCTAAAGGCATTTTGAAAACTTTGTATCATTATGGAAAGATCAAGAATTTAGCAAAATGGCACAAACTTTTTGATAAATTGAAAGCAAAAGAATATCGAGAATTGCTGCCGATAAATTCCGAACGCAGTCTTTCCTGGCTTAAAGTTGGGAAAACACCACTCTATGAAATTAGTTCCGCAAGTATCCCACTTTGTCTTGTCGCGGCGGAGTATCACGAAGACGGAAAGGGGGAACAAAAGGGGGTTTATAAAATCTTTCTCAAAGACGACTCACAAAATCCTACCTTCTCTTTCAAAGACCGCGCTTCGGATCTGGTTTGCGCTTTTGCAAAAGAAAATGATATTGATACAATCGTTGCAGCTTCAACCGGAAATGCAGGATCTTCACTAGCTGGAATTTGCGCTTCTCAAAATCAGAAAGCAATCATTTTCGCTCCGGCTTCTGCTCCCAAAGCCAAACTTACCCAGATATTGATGTATGGTGCTCGTCTTATTCCGGTTGACGGAACTTATGATGATGCCTTCGATCTTAGTATCGAAGCAACAAAGAAATTCGGTTGGTACAATCGCAATACAGCTTACAACCCCTTTACGATCGAAGGCAAAAAAATCGTTTCATTCGAGATATTCCAACAAATGAGACAGCAGATCCCTGATCGGGTTTTTGTTCCGGTTGGTGATGGCTGTATAATTTCCGGCGTATTCAAAGGATTTGAAGATTTGCTGAAATTAGGTCTTCTTAAGAAAATGCCGACAATTATTGCAGTTCAGTCGGAAAAAAGTGATAACATTATCCGTAACCTGACTTCCGACAAATTTATTACCAAACTCAGTAATACAATTGCAGATTCCATCGCTGTTGATATTCCACGAAATTATTGGATGACGAAAAAATTTATGGAAGAATATAATGGAGAATCTGTATCAGTCAGCGATGAAGAGATAATTTCTGCTTCAAAAATTCTGAGCGAAAACACCGGCATCTTTGCCGAACCCGCAGCAGCAGCAGCTTTTGCCGGAATACTTAAATATGCAGAAAAAAACTTGATTGACGAAAATTCAAAGAATGTTGTTCTGCTTACCGGTAGCGGTTTGAAGGATTTGAATTCTGTGCAAAGCATTATTGAAATTCCTAAACCGATCAAGAAACTGAATGAATTGTAAGACAAGACTCCGATCTTGTTTCATCTCAAGAAACTGGATGAAATTCAAATTAATACTTGACGTTATAACGTTATAACGTTAATTGTATTTTGTGGTGAGATCAAAACCTTGAAAAGGTTTCAAAGTATTTTCTCCTTGCTGAACCTTTTCAACGGTTAATTTATTTGTCATCATCTCATTCAAACCTTTGAAAAGGCTAAGTGATAGAATTCCTCTGGTAGAAGCCGTTTTCAAGGTATTGTCAGGAGGTTATTATGGCATCATTTACAAAGAGAGCAACGGTTTATTTCGACCCTGAAATTCATCGTATTCTCAAGCTGAAAGCACTGGAAACCAATCGCTCAATTTCAGACATCGTTGATGAATCAATTCGCCTTGAACTGGCAGAAGATGCAGAAGATCTGCAATCAATAAAAGAAAGGGAAAAAGAGACTACAATTACTTACGAAGAACTTATAGCAGATTTAAAGGCTCATGGCAAAATATAAGCTGAAATTTGCAACATCAGTCAAAAAAGATCTCAGAAAGATCCCTAATGACGATGTTTCAAAAATCTTGAAGCTGATCAATTCTTTGTTAGATGATGCTTATCCAAAAAATGTTAAAAAATTATCTTATCAAAATAAATTTAGACTTCGCTACCGTAATTATAGAATATTGTATAAAATTCTGAATAATAAATTAATAATCTATGTGCTGAAAATTGCACATAGAAAAGATGTGTATAAATGAAATGAAAAAAAATAAGAGGTATCTATGCCAATATTTAAAAGAAATAATGGGAAATTAACAAAACTTAAAATATTTTCAATGGACTTTAGATAGAAGAGTTTATATTAAAACAAATGATGAAACAGATTATGTGTTTAATTTGATTGAACAATCATATCAAGATGTTTTATAAAATTTATTTGCGTTCATCAGTGCTTAAATGGAGAAAATTATGAAATGTGTTAGAAAATTTGATGCCCGACCAAAATTAGATGGATCGTGGAAATTTATAGATGATTATTCTTATCCGGAAATGATTCATGGACAGTTACTTTACTCCAAGTGTCATCATGGGTATATCAAAAAAATAAATTTCCCGCCAAATTATGATCTTTCCGAATTCACAATAGTCTCCCCAAAGGATATCCCGGGTGAAAATATTGTTCCTGAACCAGTTTGTGATCAACCTTTCATGG
>JAUVLE010000100.1 GCA_030595905.1 Candidatus Cloacimonadota bacterium
AGTTTACCCCGTTGGATTTTTTTATTCAATTGGGGGCATTCTTCCTTATCCCAGTACGCTTAGCTACGGGACAGGCGGGGCAAGCGTAGAGCACCAGTCTTCTCCGGCAGTTGCCGGATTCGGCTCGGCAAGCGGAGAACACGGAGGGAGCACTTTGTCTTTTCGAGGATTCTTACAAAGTGTTCTATCGAAGCAATCTCATTGGAAACATGGATTATACCTTTGTGACTTAGTGTCTTCGTGGTAAGAAAATGAAAACATTACTAAAGAATTGCAGATTAACAAACGGTATGCATAACATCCTCATCGAAAATGACAAAATTATTTACATCCAAAAAGTAACTATGAGTCGTAAGCTTTTCAAAAAGAAGCGTCGTCTCGAATCAGAAAGTGACGAGATCATCGATATTTCCGGAAATCACGTCATTCCGGGAGTTATCGATCCGCATGTTCATGTTCGTGATATGGAGCAATCTGATAAAGAAAATTGGCTTTCTGCGAGCAAAGCTGCCTTGGCAGGTGGTGTAACCACTATCTTCGATATGCCGAACACGCTCCCTCCGACAACAAATTTAATTAACCTGAATTTAAAACGAAAAGCGGCAGAAAAGTCACTTGTAAACTATAAATTCTATCTTGGAGCAACAAATGAAAACATTAATGAAATTGAAGAAATACTGAAAACCGATCCTTCCGATATTGCCGGGATAAAAGTTTTTCTGGCTGCTTCCAGTTCAAATGAAGTTATAAAAGATAGGGAAATATTGAAATCTGTTTTTAAAGTTGCAAGAGATTTTGATAAAGTGATGGTTGTTCATACGGAACTTCAGGAATTGCTGGATATCTGGCAAAAAAGACTCCATTACAGAAATATCCTGAAACATAATGCTTTACGAAACAGGCAATGTGCGATCAGGGGTACCAAACTTGTGCTCGATCTTGCCTATGAAGTTAGGAATAAGCTCTACATTGCTCATATCTCCACAGCAGAAGAAATCGATCTGATAAGAGCATATAAAAGTTCTGCTGATATATTCTGTGAAGTTACCCCTCATCATCTTCTATTAAACGAATCTGTTCTTAACAAAGCCGGAAATAATGGGAAGGTGAATCCGCCATTGCGCTCTGAAAAGGATAATGAAGCTCTTATGGAAGCGGTAATGGATGGGACCATCGATATTGTAGGAACCGACCACGCTCCTCATAAACTTTCGGAAAAACAACAGGAATATCCCAAAGCTCCTTCAGGTTTTCCCGGATTGGAAACGGGATTGCATCTGCTCTTGAACGAAGTAAATAAAGGAAATTTGACGATTGGAAAATTAGTTGAACTTACAAGCCGGAATCCTGCTGAAATCTTCAATCTTGCTAATCGAGGAGAAATAAAAGTTGGGAATTTTGCGGATTTGACCGTGATCGATATGAATATGAAATGGAAAATAGATTCATCGAAGTTCAAATCTAAAGCGAAATATTCACCGTTTGATGGGATGGAAATTCAAGGGAAAGTTATTATGACTTTTGTGAATGGGAAATGATGTTAAATGAAACTTGTCCTAACTTCCGCAGGAATGTTGGGATAAGTTGGATTGGATAATTGAAGATGACTTAACACAAGACCTTTCAGGCTTGTGCCAAGTCTGGCAGATTATTGACAGATTTACGAATAAAATTATCTTGGGATAAGTTGGATGATGTCGAACAAATAAAGTGGAGAAGAAATGAATATCCAATATCGAATATTGAATTTCCAATGATGAAGTATGAAAGAAAAATATAGAATAAAAAAATGGAGGAACAAAAAATGAAAAAAAGAACAATGTTTATTGTATTAGTTTTGGCAATTATGTTTGTTATTTTCTCGTGCGATAAAGATTCAACAGGACCGTCTGATGATGAAACTATATTAGAATGGTGCAGTATTCCGGCAGGAGATTACACATGGGGAGAAGATGATGAAATACAGAACATTGATTACGATTATCAAATAATGAAATATGAAATCACAAACCAACAATATGCCGATTATTTAACAGAAGCTTATACAAATGGAGATATTACGGTTACCACTGCTTCAGTTGAAGGTTATTATGTAGGAGACGAAAATTTTAGTGCTGGTTATTATGAATTCTATGAACTAAATAACAGAATTACTTGGAACTTAAACGGTTTTACTATTGAAACCGGTTTTGAAAATCATCCAGTCGATTATGTTACCTGGTTTGGTGCTTGGGCTTTTGCTCAGTATTACGGTTTGCGATTGCCAACCGAGCAAGAATGGGAAAAAGCAGCTCGCGGAAATACGGGTTATGAATATCCCTGGGGAGATACACTTAGCGGTGACAGAGCAAACTACGAAGATTCGGGTGATCCCTGGGATAACGGAACAACTCCGGTAGGATATTATAACGGACAAAACGGAACTACAGACAGCCCTTCTCCTTATGGTGTTTATGATATGTGCGGAAACGTGTGTGATTGGACTGATAACTGGTGGAGTGACACTTCTCCCTATCGCGTGTTGCGGGGCGGTAGCTGGTACGGCAGTTCTACCTACTACGACAACTTACGCTCGTGGGATCGCTACAACAACAGCCCGTACGGCAGCCTCGGCGGCATCGGCTTTCGTTGTGCCAAGACTCCTTAATCTTTTGAGTCTTTATATTTTGTTCTTTGACTCTTGTTTTTTTTGTCTTTGGAGTAAGGCAATTTCTTTGCCTTTTGAGTCGCTTGCGATTCAGTTCTTTCAAAATCGATATTGTAGTTAAGCATCAAAAAATTGATGCAGTCCAAAAAAATAAATGGAGGATACATAAATGACAAAAGAACAATTTGTTCTGGAGCTTCAAAAGATAGGTGCTATTAAATTCGGCAGTTTCACATTAAAAAGCGGTTTGGTTTCACCGTTCTATTTCGATCTTCGGGATATGATCAGTTTTCCGGAGATTTTGGAAGGAGTAGCGGATCTGCTGGCGGAAAGGATCAAAGATATGGATTTCGATGTGCTCACGGGAATTCCATACACAGCACTTCCCATCGCATCGTTGGTTGCTTCCAAGCTGAAAAAACCGCTGGTGTATATGCGCAAAGAAGAAAAGGCTTATGGCACAGGAAAAAACATCATTGGGAAATTTGAGAAAGGGGCAAAATGCCTCGTGATAGACGATCTGATCACAACAGGTGCAAGTAAAATAGAAACTGCGGAAGCTTATGAAAAAGAAGGCGTTATCATCAAAGATTTTGTAGTGGTTATCGATAGAAGCTCAAACGGAAAAGAGGATCTGGCAAAAAAAGGATATGAGCTTCACAGCCTGATAAATCTGGATGAGATTATGAAATTATTGCAGAGCATGAATCTCATTTCCGATGAAAAAGTAAATGAAGTGAGAGAATTCACAGCAAGCATTTCCAAACCTGTCGATGAGAAAAAAGAAATTACAAATCCATTGACCAAGAAATTAATGTCGAAGATAAAAGAGAAGAAATCGAATCTCGTGCTTTCGCTGGACGTGACTACTCAAAAAGAGTTCTTTGAGATTCTGGATGAAGTTTCTTCCGAGATCGTGATGTTGAAAACTCACGTGGATATTCTGGATGATTATGATGAGAATTTCGTTCCGAAATTGCAGGAATATTCCCGGAAATATGACTTCATAATATTCGAAGATAGAAAATTTGCAGATATAGGAAATACAGTGAAGCACCAATATCGAAACGGAGTTTACAAGATTTGTGATTGGGCGGAATTCGTAACTGTTCATATGGTGGCAGGCGAAGGAATTTTGAAAGGTCTTTTCGACGGTACGGAAAATAGAAGCTCATTCGTGCTGGCAAGAATGTCATCCAAAGGAAACCTGATAAACGAAACTTATTCCAGGAAGTGCTTTGAAGTTGCCAGGAAATATCCGAATGTTATTTCTGGCTTCATCGGACACGGAAATAGTGTGGAAGATATAAAAAGATTCAAAGCTAAATTTCCGATAGGAATGCTGCTGCTGACTCCCGGAGTGAAGCTGGAGAGAGGAACAGATGCGATGGGACAGCAATACATCACGGTGGAAGATGCGATTCAGGGAGGAGCTGATTGCATAATCGTGGGAAGAGGAATTATTAAAGCGGAAGACCGCAAAAAAGAAGCTAAGATATATCGCGAGAGAGCGTGGGAAGAATACGAAAAAATGAATATTTAGTATTGAAAATTGAATGTCGAATGATGAAGGAGAATCCCTCTGCTGTCTCCCTTTTTAGAAAAGGGAGAACACAAGAATTAGTGGGAGAATTTCTTCTTGCTTTTCTACGTTTCCCTTTCGCTGAAAGGGAATTGCAAGGGATTCTTTGTTGTTCGTATTGTTCGTTTTGCCTGCCACGACGAAGTATAACGAAGGCGGGTTAGTTGTTAAAAAAGTCAGTGTTTGGCAGTGGAAGTCAGCCTGCCCCGTTGACTAACTGGGGTGGTTTCAAAAAAACGGAGGTAGTAGATGAAAAATTTAATCTCGATGCGAGATTTGAGTAAAGAAGAAATTTTGTATTTTATGGAAATTGCCGAAAAAATTGAGAAAGGAGATTTGAATCCAAATATGGATAAAAAGCTGGCAGCTTTATTGTTCTTCGAACCTTCCACAAGAACTCATTTCTCATTTGCTACGGCAATGAAAAAGATCGGTGGACAGACAATTACGATGCGGGGAACAAGCAGCAGTTCCGTGAAGAAAGGTGAAACTTTTGCCGACACACTTCAAACCATCGCCCAATATGCCGAGATCATCATTATGAGAAGTCCTACCGAAGGTGCTGCCAGATACGCTTCGGAAGTGGTCGATGTTCCTGTTGTGAATGCGGGAGATGGTGCAAATCAACATCCCACACAGGCATTATTGGATCTGTATTCTATCATCAAAACGCAAGGGACACTTGAAAACCTGACTATCGGAGTTGCGGGAGATCTTAAATTCGGCAGAACTGTACATTCGTTGGTGCAGGCAATGAGCGATTTTAATCCGAAATTCAAATTTATTTCACCTTCGTTCCTGAAAATGCCTGCCTACATCAAAGATGACCTGAATGAGAAGAATATCGAGTTTGAAGAACTTTCAGAAATTGATGAGAAAATAAATGAACTGGATATTCTTTATGTTACCAGAATTCAGAAAGAAAGATTTGCCGATCCGGAAGATTATGAGAAAGTGAAAGGTTCTTACATTTTAGAAAAGTCTATGCTTAAAGATGTGAAAAAGAATTTTAAAGTAATGCATCCTCTGCCGAGAGTCGGTGAAATTTCCACTGATGTTGATAACACGGAATTTGCTTATTATTTCCCACAAGCCAAAAATGGAGTTTATATGCGACAAGCAATTATAGCGATCCTTCTGGGAGGTGTGAAATGAAACAATTGAAAGTTGATGCTATTAATAACGGAACAGTTATCGATCACATTCCTTCAGGGAAAGCGCTTGCTGTAGCGGATATTTTAAATCTTTCCGGCTCTAATGAAGTAATGATCGGAATAAATCTGAACAGTAAAAAAGTTGGTAAAAAAGATCTTATTAAAATCGAAAACAGGGAACTGTCGCAGGAGGAAGTTAACAGCATCGCTCTAATTGCACCATCTGTCACTTTAACGATAATCAAAGATTTCGAAGTCATCCGGAAAGCAAAAGCAGAAATCCCAGAATCGATTGAGGGATTGATCTTATGCCCGAATCCGAAATGTATCACAAATTCGGAAAAGATAAAAACGAAATTTAAAGTGACTGATGAGAAACCGTTACAGGTCAGATGCCATTATTGTGAAAAGAAGTATAAAATCGATGAAGTGAAGATTAGAATTTAATATTGAAAATTGAATATTAAAACCTTGCGAATGGTTTCTGATATCGGATTTCTTTCTTATAAATCTTCGCAATGGTTGAAACAAAACTAAATATTCAATATTGAATATAAAATATTTAATTTAACGGAGTGATAGTGGACAAAGAAGAATTAAAAGAAAGGACAAAAAAGTTTGCCCATCGTTGTGTTAAATTGGCTGTTTCATTACCAAAAACTAAATTAGGGCAACACATTTCAGGACAATTGATCAGATGTTCAACTTCGGTTCCAGCAAATTATCGAACTGTTTGTTTAGCACAATCAAAAGCGAGTTTTATTTCTAAAATTAGTATAGTTTTAGAAGAAGCTGACGAATCTGCTTTTTGGTTAGAGTTTATAATTGATGAAAATCTGATGAAAGAATCTCTAACTAAATCTCTTCTAAATGAAGCAAATGAACTAACTACGATATTCTATTCATCGAGAAAAACTTCAAGGATGAAATAAATGGCAAATATTCAATATTCAATTTTCAATATTAAATATTAAATAGGAGATTTTATGGCAAAGAAAATAAATTACGAACCATCCAGAACGTTAATGGAATTCCGTCTGCTTCCGGGACAGACTTTCAAAGAAACAACAACAGAGAAAATTTTATTAACAACTCCGTTAGTCTATTCGCCGGGAAATGAGAAGAAATTCAATTTGAATATTCCTCTTGTTTCCGCAGCGATGCAATCTGTTTCCGGTGCGGAAATGGGAATCGAACTGGCAAAACTTGGTGGAGCAGCTTTTATCTTTTGTTCACAAACCATCGATGCTCAAGCAAAAATGGTAAAGAAGATAAAGACGCATAAATCCGGTTTTGTTAAACCGATGACGATGAAACCGGATATGAAGATTTCAGAGATGTACAAGATCAGGAAGGATACGGGTCATTCCACTTTTCCTGTTGTTGATGATAATGAAATATTTCTGGGTTTGATCTCGAAGTGGGATTATGATATTTCTCTTCATTCGGATAATCTGGTAAAAGATAGAATGATCTTCCTGGAAAACGTGAAAGTTGCCCGAAATATTGCAGATCTGAAAGAAGCTAACAGCGTTCTTCTGGAAAGTCATAAATCAGTTCTTCCGATACTTGATAATGACGGAAAGCTGCTCTATATGATCTTCCGTAAAGATATTAATGACCAACTCAATAATCCGCTGGAAATTCACGATGAAAAGAAGCGTCTTCTTGCTGTTGCTTCTATCAATACACACGATTACGAAGAAAGAATTGCAGCTCTTACAGAAGCAGAAGTTGATGTTATTGCAATCGATTCTTCAGATGGTCATACAGTTTATCAGAAAGAAGTGATTGAATGGATCAAGAAGAACTATTCACAAATTCCGGTTATTGGTGGGAACATCATAACTAAAGAAGGTTTCAGGTATTTAGTAGAAGCCGGAGCTGGAGCGATAAAAGTGGGAATGGGTGGAGGATCGATCTGCATTACTCAGGAACAGAAAGGAACCGGAAGAGGATTGGCAACTACAATAATCGATGTAGCGGAAGAACGGGATAAATATTTCATAGAAACCGGAAAATACATTCCTATTATTGCAGATGGCGGTGTAACAGGCACAAAAGACATCACGATCGCTCTTGCACTCGGTGCAGATTATGTAATGATGGGAAGATATTTTGCCCGAATGGAAGAATCTCCAACCGATAAGATCGTTGTTAATAATCGTGTGATGAAACCTTATTGGGGAGAAGGTTCTGCTCGAGCTCGCGATTGGAAAATGAAGCGCTATAATCAGGCAAAATTTGTGGAAGGTGTAGAAGGTCTGGTGGAATATGCTGGAAGATTACGGGACAACCTGGAAGAAACTCTGGAAAAAATAAAATCCTCGATGTCCACTTGTGGAGTGCAGAATATTAGAGAATTCCACGAAAAAGCTGAACTCGAACTTGTTTCCGCACTTTCTATCAGAGAAGGAAAAGTTCACGATATTTACCAGGCAACAGAGTCGAATGAGAAAGAAGAATTTAATATTGAAAATTGAAAATTGAATATTAGCTCTGTGCTCTCTGTGTGCTCTGCCTGCCCCATAAGGAAGAATAACTGTATTGGGGTGGTTAGTTTTTGTTCGTTTTGCCTGCCACGACGAAGTATAACAAAGGCGGGTTAGTTGCAAAAAAAAGTCAGTGTTTGTCAGTGAGAGTCAGCCTGCCCCGTTGACTAACTGGGGTGGCAAAAAATTAGTGTTAATTCGTGTAAATTCGCCTGCCCCGCTTGCCACGGTGTATACCATGGTTGGCTAACTGGGGTGGTTTCAAAAAGAGGTTTAAATGGTTGATTACAAAAAAGCCGGTGTAGATATAAAAGCCGGAGATAAAGCATCCAAAATAGCTTACGAATATGCAAAATCTACTTTTGCTTCCCGCAAAGGAATGATCGGCGAACCGATTACAGACGAAGGTTCTTATGCCGGACTTATCGATATGGGAGAATATTATCTTGTTCAGTGTGATGACGGCGTGGGAACCAAAATCGAGATTGCAGAAAGAATCGGAAAATATGATACTCTTGGCTACGACCTTCTGGCAATGGTTGCTGATGATGCTGTTTGTTTGGGAGCGGAAACTATCTCGATTTCCAACACGATCGATACGAACAAAATCAATGCTGAAGTTATCGAAGGTTTGATGAAAGGGCTGGCAAAAGCTTGTATCGAACAGAAAGTAATAATTCCTGGCGGTGAGATCGCCGAAGTAGGAAAAAGCGTTAACGGCAATATCTGGAATGCGACCGCAGTAGGAATACTGGAAAAAAATAAAGTGATAACCGGAGAAAACATTAAACCCGGAGATAAAATAATATCTCTCAGAGAAAACGGATTTCGTTCAAATGGATTTTCGCTTGTAAGGTATATTTTAGAAAATAAATTCGGGAAAGATGTGTATCAGAAAGAATCTCCATTTGGAAAAAGTTGGGGAGAAATGCTATTGGAACCATCAAAAATATATTCTGCTGAGTTGCTAAAATTACTAGGAAGATTTGGAGAAAAACGTAAAATAAATATTAAAGGGATTTCTCATATTACCGGCGGAGGAATCGCTGGAAATTTCAAACGGATATTAAAAAAGAAAAATCTTGGAGCAATATTTGACAATCTTTTTAAACCTTCCAAAATGGTGAAAGAAATTCAGAAGCTCGGAAATGTCTCTGAAGAAGAATCTTACAAAACCTGGAATATGGGAAATGGAATGATGATAGTGGTTGATCCCAAAGATGTTAATATTACTCTTCAAAGTTTGAATTTGGAAGCTAAAGTAGTAGGTGAAATTACTGAAAATGATTTTATTGAAATTCATACAAAAGGGAATAAGCCGCAGGTTTTGCGATATTGAAAATTGAATATTAAAGATTGAATATTTTACTTTGCGTTCTTTGCGCCTTTGCGGTTAATCCGTTGTTTGTATTGTTAGTTTTGTTCGTTGCTAAAGGGAGGAAAATTGAAAAAAGATAAATCAATAGCGATCTTCAAGAAGAAATATGTCAGAAGACATTGGGATGAAGATAAGGAACTTTGGTATTTTTCGATTATCGATGTGATTACAATATTAACAGATAGTAACAGACCCAGAAGATATTGGAATGATCTTAAAACCAAGCTGCAACAAGAAGGTAGTGAGTTGTCCGATAAAATCGGACAACTGAAAATGCGTTCATCTGATGGCAAGTTTTATAAAACAGATGTTGCAGATACAGAAACGCTTTTACGTCTGATCCAATCCATTCCGTCACCAAAAGCAGAACCTTTCAAACTCTGGTTGGCAAAAGTCGGTTATGAAAGGATAGAAGAAACGGAAGATCCAGAGAAAGCAATCGATCGAGCGATGAAAACGTATTTGCAAAAAGGCTATTCAAAAGAGTGGATAAATCAGCGCCTGAAAAGCATCGAAGTAAGAAAAGAACTGACAGATGAATGGCAGGAACGAGGAGTAGAAGAAGGTTTGGAATTTGCAATTCTGACGAATGAAATAACTGAAGCTTGGTCAGGAATGAGTATGAAAAATTACAAGA